>JADFNA010000207.1 GCA_022563625.1 Candidatus Zixiibacteriota bacterium | reverse complement strand
GGGAGAGAGAGAGATGGCGTTGGAGAATACTCGACTGGCGGTTGAACGTCTGCCTACTTCGCGTGACACCTTTGATGCGTTATTTCTGATTCTCAATTATGCAGAGGTCTTGCTGCTATTCGGAGAATATGACCAGGCCATTGACCAATTGGAAAGTCTACTGTTGATACCGGGGTTTATTTCCGAGCCGTACTTACGAATTGATCCACTCTGGAAGCCGCTCTGGGGCAGAAAAAACTTTGAAGCGCTACTACAGAAGGTTAGCGCCGAATAACTCGGTTTGCTTCACTCGTTGTTCAACGTAATACTGTAGCGGTTAATCTTATCACGCAATCCCTTGCGAGTCAGACCCAATTGCTCAGCAGTTCTCAAAATGTTGCCATTGTTGGCCTGGAGTGCCGCTTTGAGAACGTCAATTTCTATTTTCTCAACAATGTCACGCAATTGCCCCGATTGAGCGCTTGCCGACGGCGCTCCGACCGCTCCACCGCTGAGTATCTCCGGTGAGAGATCTGTGATGTCGATGGCGCCATCGCGTTTTCGGATTACCACCGCGCGTTCTAGTTCATGCTCAAGCTGCCTAACATTGCCTGGCCAGCTGTATCTGCAAAGTGCGTCCAACGCAGCCGAACTGATCCCGAGTTCCACGATCCCGTGTTTCAGTCGCAGTTTTTTCAAGAAATGGTCCGCCAATAGCGGAATGTCTTCCCGCCGGGCGCTGAGTGCAGGAAGTTCGAGTGTGAATGTATTCAGCCGATAAAAGAGATCCTCACGGAATTCCTTGTCCTTAATCGCCTGTTTAAGGTCACGATTCGTAGCGGAAATAATGCGCACATCCACAAATTCAGCTTTGTCTGAGCCGACCGGTTTGATTTCGCCGCTTTGTAATACTCTCAGCACCGCAGCCTGTGTCGAAGCTGGCGCATCACCAATTTCATCGAGAAATACCGTTCCGCCGTCAGCTTCCCTGAACAGTCCAAGTTTTGTCCTATCAGCTCCGGTGAAAGCGCCCTTCGTATGACCGAATAGTTCTGATTCAAGAAGTGTTTCTGTTCTAACGCCACAGTTCTTTACTACGAACGGCTTGTCACGCCGGGCGGAGTTGTAGTGAATGGATCGCGCTAGAATTTCTTTACCGGTTCCAGTGGGCCCAAGGATGAGCGTTGGCGCATCACTGGCGCTGACTCGGGATGCAAGTTCAAGTATGTGGCGGATTGCTTTCGATTTTCCGATGATACCCTCAAATGCAAACGATCCGCCGACTTCACCCTGCAAGCGCTGATTCTCATCCCGGAGTTTTCGTTGCGAGATTTCAAGCAATTCATTTTTTCGTGAAAGTTCCTCAAGTAGTAGCGAATTTGCGAGAATTTGCGCCGACTGTGACGCAATAATACTGACAATCCGGGAATCGTTTTCGTTGAACGGACCAGTGTCAACGCTTCGCACAAGACTGAGCAATCCGACGACCTCGTTGCGCGAAATCATCGGACAGCAGATCATCGATTTGAATTTTCCATTGTCAGAGCTCAGCCCGGACAGGCGCTCTTCGTTGTCGAGATCATCAATCTTGAGCGTACGCCGATTGCGAAGCACCCAGCCGGTAATTGTTGTGTCGATTATGTACGGATCTTCATCACCATCAGCCTGACGACTGCGCGTTACGGTCCGTGGAATCTCATCGGAAACCTCAGGCGCCAGATGCACCATACCTTGATCAGCCCCGGTGAGTCCGATCAACTCCTCAACGAGAATCGACATAATATGATGAGTCTCACGTACCTGCGCCACACGATTCAGCGTACGATTGATCGATTGCAGTTCGTCGATAGTCGCATGGAGTTCTTCAACCTGTTTCCGCTCTGTCATATTTTATCGCCCCACTAATCTGAACATTAGTAATCATAATAGTATGTAAGAAGTCTCATAGAACCAAATCCTACCGTGGCATCCATCTAAGCTGGTTAGTCTCTATTCAGCGGAATAAGAAAGTATCCAGTTAATCAACACTCACACACCTTTCGCAAGATTCCAGTATCCCCACTCTTACAACAACTTACAGAGAAATAGTCGTCACCGGGTGAGTTTGGCGCCTCACTTGATATACAGATTATCGAGGATCGCTCGAACAAAAACAATTCTAAACCTTTCTAAACCTGAGGAGAAGAAAATGAAACACCGTCAAACGCTAACAATTGGATTAGTTTTCATGGTCGCCCTACTGGTCGGCTGCGAAAATCACAAAAATCCCACGCAGGCCATTTTTATACAAGACGATGAGCCGTATTCAAAGAGAGAGCAAGATAGATATCCTTATGCCTTTGCGCCTACCCTTAGAATGGATAATTTCCCGGCTCCGTCGGGAGTGAACATGGTGACTTTTGGATCAGCTACCTGGAACGTCTGGCCCTACACCGGAGAAAATTTCAGCGGGGCGCCACAGGACCCTATTAATCTGATCTTCATCGGCGACGCAGACCCGCTGGATATTCGAGCGGCTCTGCTCAGTCTTGATGGGGATCGCTCTGCTTTCGGTATGCCGCCGATTGCTCCATTCAACTCAGTCTGGGATGACGCCATCGGCGATGTTCAAACCGCCTATAGTGAAAACAGCGGCTGGACCGGTAGCGCAATTCAACTGGAATGCGGTGACCACCAGCAATTGCGCTTTCATATGCGCCTATTCCGGGCTGGTGATATTACTATCGCTAATGTGCATTTTGAAGTTCTGATCCCAGGTACAACTACACACCAGGTTCTCAATTGGGAACTCGGAGAACAGTTTGTCATTGCTGATTTCATTCGTAGCGGGCTCTTGGATCCAACGACTCCGATGGTTCCCGTTGCAGGCTTTAATGATTCACCGTTTCGCAAGATTCCGAGTGTCATTTACAACGGATTGCCGGTTGAACTGCGCTCACTTATTGGTGGACCTATTTCTGACGTGACCGAAGATGTTCCGATTGTAACTGACGGTAACGCTATGATCCTGAATCTAGCCGGAACAGCGCCGCGCATTGCGGAAACTCGCACACAGTCATTCATCATTGAGTTCAATCAGGCCGTGCCAAAGCCGTTCTGCGCTGATGGTCCGCTGGACTTTCTGTATGTCACCGGTCCGGTCAGCTTTGAGCAAGTTTCAACACTGAGTGAAGACGGTGTGTATGAAACACACTTTTCGGCAAGCGCAGAGTTAATCGCTCAACCGATAAATCCGCTAACCGGTGAGCCTACCGGTGATGAACTCTCTGCAGTAATTACAGAGAAACATGATAGCTATCTGAGCTCACGCAAGAGCTCAGCTTCAAGTTTCAAACACCAGGCGTTGTTACCGTCGGCGGCTGATGGCGCCGGGCAGTTCTTTGAAAGTCTGACTGTTAATTCGAACGGACCGGACTCATTTGATTCAAAGACTCGCTGTGGCGCAGGCGCCTCTTCTAGCGCGGGACCGGCTGTCAAAGGGGGCATCGGACTTTAGGTCTAATTGACGGCTTAGCGCCGATTGCCAGAGGTGCGCTCGGCCACCGACTGAGGTGAGAGGTCGGTGGTCTTGCGCGCTCAAATAGGAAGACGAGACACAAGAGAAAGAGGATAGTTCAACGAAAACAAAGCGAAGTGAAAAGAAAGCGATCATGCTGAAAGCCCTTTTGCTACTATGTCTGACCACTACGACAGTTTTTGTGCAGAGCGCATTCTCTGAGGACAAAACGCAATCAAGAAGTAATCTCACATTCGTGGCAAAGCCATATGACAAGAGCAAAAACTATATGATTTACGAGATTGGATTCAAGACGCAAGTTTCCGGACCTCGAAATAGAAATAGGGACGCGATCCGGATGTTGACTGTCGATCTGGGAATGATGCACAACCTTAATGAAAAAACCGCGATCGGAGCATCATTTTACGGTTCCACTGGCGATCGCGCCATGACTCTGGGAATAAAGCCTCGCATACGTCGCTGGCTGGACAAGTCTCGTGGAGTGGATTTATCCGCAGGATTACTTTTTTACGGTGGTGGTGTAGGTGGTCCAATCTCAGGCGAGTACAAATGGCCCGGGTTTATCAGTTCTGTTTCAGTCGATGTGCTTCGATGGTTATCAGCTGATTTGTCACTTGAAACTCTTAGCCTCAACAAAGGAGGGTCGGTGACTTCACTGTATCTCGGTGTTAACGGTAAAGACTACGCCGCGCTGGCTGAGACAGGAGCTCTTGTAGCTCTGCTCGTCATAGTACTGGCCACCTGGGATTCAGGGTCCGGGTGGTATTAAGTGATAAATTCGAAAATCACAGATTCTAAATCTCAATGAGTCACAAAGAACGAGGGAATGATGTTACTCAAACCAAAAATATCGACAGAATCACCAAGGCTATTCAACGGAACGTTGTTAGAATTTCTATCCAGGACTCATCCATCGATTGTAGCAGTTCTTTATGTACCACTTGCTACATTTCTCATATGGAAAAGTGTTTTTGAAACGAATGTAGGAGTTTGGACGACTCTCGGAATAATGCCACTTGGCATGGTGGCA
>JADFNA010000206.1 GCA_022563625.1 Candidatus Zixiibacteriota bacterium | reverse complement strand
ATAATCCATGTGTTTGAAGGATCGAAACCAGATTTCTTGATGAATTTGCCTAAGACGTCTGCGTTTTTCTCTTTGACAACTTCAAAGTGCGTGAAGTACTTGGCAAGTCCTGATGCCTCGACTTTTCTACTTTGAAGCCAGTTTTCTCCACGCGTAAATAGCCCAACAGTATAATTGCGAACTGACCAATCGAGTAAATTCCTGGCCCCGTCAATAATGTTTGGGATACCGTTTGGGACCATCTCGCCGCATGCCTCTATTCTCGAAAGTGTGTCATTAGATAGTGACTTTCCGTCAGACTTTGCAAGTTTGCCATATGTCAACTTCATGCTTTCGCCATATCTAGCAGGAGAATGCTTCATTACTCGAATCAGTTCCGCGTCAATTTCTTCGAAGACCTCCAATGTCTTAGATTCTTCAAATCCCGCCTCTGTCATGATGTCAAGAAATCTCTTACGAGCCAAGTAGTAGACATCACTTGTATCCAATAAAGTGTCATCCAGGTCAAATACGAGAAACTGGGCTATACTCACAGCTAATTCTTCCCGCTCAACAAGAAATAGTATATCGACCACAAGGTCGCTACAAAACCGAAACTTCCAAATATCCACTTAACAACTTTTCCGATTTTCTGACTGATCATCTTTTCAATTTCGAGTTTAGTTGGTATTTTGGCGCTCTTGTCGAGCTCAAGAAACTTTGTTATGCTCTTAACTGCACATTTCGCATCTGTATTGTAGAACTTACTTTCTTTTTCCTTTCTTCCAGTCCACTGGGAGTTGTACGGTATGTCGCATCGCTGGTTAAGACGCTCGAACGTAACAGTGAATATTACGTCGCCGGATTTGAGTACAAGTGGAATATTGCTCAAATTAATTGCTTTGACCGTGAGCGGACCTTCGTAGCCTGGATCTATGTGGCCCGGGTTCAGAACCAGTAGTCCACGTGAACTCTGTTTGTTAGTAGCGAATGCGAGACCGGAGAGATCAGAGGGCATTTTGAGCTCTTCTTTAGTGAATAGACTAATTATTTCTCCCGGCCCGAGATGAAATATTTTTTCCGAAGAATCGACTTGAATAATTTGGTTATTGACTGGATCAAATATCGTCCCTACCGTGAAATCGAAACTACATGGCTGAATCTGCTTATCTAATGAATTAGGTTCAATTCCGCGAATTATGTTGCGATTCTGAATTTCCCATCGGATGTCCCGATCACAGAGGATGCCCGATTTGGGTTCCTGTATCATGTTTTCTTGAACCATAAAGCCTCCCCTTAATCACGAATACATTTATCAAATGTATGTCAAGTATCTACAATCACAATCAAACCGCTTCATTCCATCCAGGCGTCTCCCGGAACGAGGAACAAATAGCTCTTGCAATCAAAGGTAGGTTCGAATTATGAATGAGTCAAGCGCCACAATTCGTCAGTTCATTGCCTGCTTCGCGCCCCACTCCGAGCCAGAGACCTCCAAGCTATTTAACGACAACCGTCTTAGTCGGCCGGCATTCTTGATCGCCGATTCATTCATAAACACTCGCTGTACTGTGCTTTAAGAACCTCTCTCAATCGAAAACATCCTCACCGACACATCTTCCATCGACACAACATCACGCTCATGCTCCAAGCCGACGCGCTGCGACGCGACATTATCCGCACGAATAAGCGAGATAATACGCTCAAAGCCACACTCGTTTAACCTCCAGTCGCGGTAGGCGATAGCCGCTCCAACTCGCTCTTCTGTCATTGTCCCGGCGTATTCAAACTCATAGCTTCCGGGTCATGGGCGTTCTCCCGAAACTTCGCGCTGGTCTGGTTTGTTCTCATCAGGAATCAGGATGGCAGACATTCGCCATCCGGGCCGCCCGCGGCGCTGCCGAGTATTGCAAAAAACGAAAACATGAATCCGCCGACTAATCCCATTAAGGCGTACACCAGACCACCGACTTTGGCGCAGGACATAACATTTACTTCTTTGATAACCTGAGACATACCTCAGCCTTCCTTTCTATAAACCACTTTTCCGTCTAGTATGGTGTGGGTCACACTGGTGTTTAGTAGTCTTATCGGCGGCTGGGAAAAAATGTCCAGATCAAGAATTGTTATGTCGGTTTGTTTGCCAACTTCCAGCGATCCGCGTTCGTTTTCCTCGAATGAGGCATAGCAGGCGTCAAGCGTGAAACCGCGCACGGCTTCGGTCATTGTCACCGCCTCCTCGGCCCGCCAGCCTCCCTCGGGCCAGCCCTGGTGGTCCTGGCGGGTGACTGCGGCGTAGATTCCCCACAGTGGATTGGCGCTCTCAACCGGAAAATCTGAGCCGAAGGCCAGCCTGGCGCCGCTATCCAAGAGCGTTCTCCAGACATAGGCGCCCGTTATCCGTTCGGCCCCAACTCTGTCCTCGGCCCAGTACATATCGGAAGTGGCATGTGTCGGCTGCATAGCGGCGATGACACCCAGCTTCGCAAAACGCGGGATGTCAGCGGGTGAAATCACCTGCGCGTGTTCAACCCGGTGACGCGCATTGGGATTTGCTTGAAGCGCCTTTTCGTATGCGTCAAGTGTCTGCCTTATCCCGGCGTCACCGATTGCATGTGTGCAAACTTGAAACCCGCTGTTTATCGCAGCGTTGACCATAGCGCCCAGCGAGTCGCTCGAAACTTGCAGCAGTCCGCTATTACCTGGTTCATCCGTGTATGGTTCCAAAAGCGCCGCGCCGCGTGAACCGAGGGCGCCATCAGCATACAGCTTTACTGCGCGGACTTTCAGCCGTCCCTGCGCGAAGTCCTGCGGGCCAGTGGCATGGAAGCGCCTCATCAACACCGTGTCGCTGCCATCCAGCATGCCCCAGATACGCAGTGGCAGTTCATTCGTTTCCGAGAGGGCTTCGTAGGCATGAATAGTCATTGAATCAATACCGGCGTCGTGTATCCCGACCAGTCCGTATTTATTGCATTCAGCGAGCGCCGCTCTGGCCCATTGAACATGCTCTTCTAAAGTCGCCATGGGAATATGTCTCGAAACAAGCCCCATAGCCGCATCGACGAAAACACCGCTTGGTTCGCCGTCTGCGTCGTGAATGATGCGGCCGCCCTCGGGGTCTGGAGTGTCGCGTGTTACACCGGAAATTTCGAGCGCGCGTTTGTTCACCCAGGCGGCATGTCCGTCAACCCGGCGCAAATTGATAGGTTTGTCGGAGACACCCTCCAGATCGCGCCAGTGCGGGAACTCTTTAATCTCCCAGTCATTCTGGTCCCAACCGCGTCCGAGAATCCAGGGGCCGGTTGTGACGAAATTAGAAGCCAACTCTTTGACCTGTTCTTTTGATTCTGTGCCAACAAGATTTAGACGCGATAGTGACCGTCCCAGATTCATCAAGTGCGCGTGTGCGTCAATCAACCCCGGCACAGCGCATCCGCCAGCCAGATCAATCACTAGCGTTTCGCTGGTTGCAAACTTTAGCGCCTCTTCGTTAGAGCCGACGAAAACGATTTTACCATTGGCTGACACCAGCGCCTCGACTTCCGGCTGATTCGGATCCATAGTATAGATTTTTCCGCCGCTGATAATCAAATCGGCGCTCGGCGCAGAACTCTGGCAGGAAGCGAACGAAGTTAGCAAAACACCTGATATCGCGAGGGTCAGAATTGAAAACAGGCGCTGTTTCAGTTTGTGTTTGCTCATAGAAATTTTCTCCGCTGAATTTGAAGTTTGCACAGCTCTGGCCCGAATAATGTCGGTGTTTGTCGGCCAGCTGGCAAGCGCCGGCGCCAGTTTCCCCTAGACGGCCAACCAGTCTGGCGCTTTCTTGCCCATTAGACAAATTGACCGCCGGAGGTTTATGCAGCCGGAGTTGGAGTCACTTGAACATGAAAACAATTTGTAACATATGTCTAGTTGCCCTTGTACTTCCGGCGCTTCTGCCACCTATTGCTCAGGCGCAGGGAGATCGGGGAGTGACACATGGCCCGGCGTATTCTGTCTTGATTCGAGGGGGCATGGCTAGATACAGCCAGGGAAGTAATCTGCTCGTTTCAGCCACCCAACGCCTGACATTCAACGGAAGTCATTCAATCGGGCTGGGTGTGGGATATGAGCGTTTTCCCGATAACAATTTCGTGCCTGTCTTCATTGAGGGACAAACAAACTTCCGGGGAATTTTCGGGCGGAGCTTTCCTCTTTTCTTCACCGCCGGGGCCGGGTTTGCCGTCAATTTCAGGAGCAGCGGCCCAATTACACGCGACGGATTTACCGATTTTCCCATATCCCCTGAATCTACAGCGGAAACAGCGCTATTTACAAGTGGCCGAAAAATCACCGGTCGCTTTCACGCCGGACTCGGGTTTTCTCGTCCAGTTAGTCGCGACCTTTCATTGCAGTTCCAGGTTACCGGGAGGTTACATCGCACTGCTTTTCCTCTCTTAATACCCGGTAGAGATTTCCCGGACCTCAACATCCCACCCGGAACATCGGTGGACATCAATCCTCTCAGAACAGCCGAGGACTGGGAAGAGTCACCGATTTTCATACTGGGGA
>JADFNA010000205.1 GCA_022563625.1 Candidatus Zixiibacteriota bacterium | reverse complement strand
TGGAACTGTCTTTAATGCACATCAATATAGTTTCGGGTGTTTTGACTGTCCAGCTAAGTGTTGGACTTATGTTTCCCGTAACGTTACTCCGACACTAGGAGACTTTATCCCCGATAAAATCGACACTATTTCTTTTGGAGGCCCAGAATTCATTTGGCCAAAGTTAGCGTATACAGACTCAATCGCGGGACCGAAGGTCAGGCACCTCTTAATGTCTCTCGACGAGCCACCTTATGATTTCGCCATATACGCACGCAGCGCCGCAGATACGGGCTGGTATGAGGCTGCGAGTATCGAACGTCTTGGCTACTTTCGCAGTCCCGTGATTACGGCATCCAGACAGTCCAGACGAGTCGGCATCGCCTTTTCCGCCGGGCGGGGTGATGGGACAGAGTTTGGCGCTTCGATTTCCCGTTTCAATGGAGAGCTGTCCGGCAAGAATGATAACGACGTATATGTTATGGCCTCAGAAGACGCTGGCGCTACCTGGGGACCGATTAGGAACGTCACACGCAGACCGAACGCAGATGCCGGAGGATTCGCGCCGCATGCCAAGCTGAGTATTCTCTTTGACGAAGCTGATGTTCTGCATGTCGCATGGCAGGCTATCACCTGGCCGGGATATGAGGGTCAGTTTACCACCCGCAGCCGTCTGTTTCACTGGGGTGAGGCCACGAACACAGTCCGCATCGCCTTCGACGCTGTCTGGGACCCGATACTTTGCAACGGCGGAGAAAACACGCTGAACATTGACAATCCACAGTTATCAGCCTGTGATGGAAAACTGTATTTGACATTTGTCCAGTACGCGCCTGTCCCGTACGGTCGAGGGGATGATTGCGCGGCTCGAGCTTTCAGTGGGGACGAGACAGGCTCCGCCAACGGCGACATCTACGTTACAGTGTCATGCAATGGCGGCTTCAACTGGGATCCGTCGCGCAATCTGACAAATACGTATACGCCTAACTGCGACACCGTCCCCGACGGCGCCAATCCGGACTGCGATTCGGACGTTTGGCACAGCGCCACACGCTACGGGATTGACATCACCGGCGGTGATTTCTCAGCCATAACGGATCTGACAGCGAACATTGACCCCGCCTATACCGGGTCAGATTATCTGTTCGTCCAGTATATCAATGACGGTGACGCGGGCGCCGCAGTGCGTGGCGAGGGCGCCTGGACAAACAATGCCGTGAAAGCGATTCGCTTTGGGTGTGTGAATGTGGTGTCGCCGCTTCCATGCCTCATTTCGTCGATTCCACTCGGCCCGGCTGTGAGCGATCCGGCGTACACACTTCCCGGGACAGACTCGACAATTCCCTGGCAGTTGACAAACATCGGCAATGTAGATATTGACTACACATTTGAAGTTGTCACGCTAGCCGGCCCGGAGGGCCATACAACCGTCAATGGTGAAACAAGCGGCGGCGGAACAATCGGTTCAGGTGTAATCAACTTCGTTGACCTGCCAATCCGATTAAATGCGACGCTCAGCTCCGTTGTCGAGAACGCGGCATCCATGATCATTCTGGACGGGGACCCAGGATCATGTTTCAGTCCGCCCGACACTTTTTTCATAAACTATTGCATCTGCGATTTGCAGGCGCTGAAAATTGATTCCTTAGATAACTTTATGGTCCTGGCCAACAACGGCAATATCGGTTTTGCGAGTAATAGCGGGCATGGAAAACTGAATTTTGATTTTGTTGGTGATCTTGCCGAATGTGATACGAGCGCTACCAGTTATCTCTTTGATGCATCGCCGGTAATTTCATATAACAATGGCCATGTCGTGTCAGCTATGTATTCCCTGAGCATAGTTGATTCATTTCAGTTTCGGCCGCAGGGAGAGCCACAGGCCGAAACTGAACTTATCTATGAACATGCGTCTTCCGGTTTGTTTACCACGCAGGACTCGGCGCTGGGATTGAGTGTGGATTACTGGACGCCGCCGGGGAATCTGCCGGTGGGCGGGACCTGGAAACCTGTCATTGTGCGCGTTGGCTATTATAATTTGACTAACGCCCCGCTTGACAGTGTGTTTTGCGCCTATGCCCTGGACTGGGATGTACCCTCGGATTTCAAAGTCAGGAACACATCCGCTATTGAAGCAGGAGCAGCGCCGACTTACATTTATCAACAGGGTTCAGAAACCGGCGCCGACCCCGATAACTCTCCCTGTAGAAACGACGCTACGCGTTATGCCGCTACCATTTTTACTCCCCCGCAGGAAATGAATCTTGTTCCATATTCAGACGTTGGATCGGGCGCTATGGGCGTCGGGTTTCAATCGATGTACACGCGCGACCTGGCAACATTTGTCGGCGGTGACTGGGACCACCCGGCGGTTGACTCGATGTTGCACACTAGTGTCGGTTTTACCGTTTTCTCCAGCCCGGACCCGGACAGTCAGTTCGTCGATTTGTACACCATGTTCAACGGCGGCGCATATCGCATTGATCCGGATGACACGTTATATCTCTGGCTGAGATTATTGACCGGATTCGGAACGCAGGCTGAGTTTGAAGCAGCCGCCACTGCGACGATTGCGCTTGCACATCCAGAAGGGTGCTGCAAAAATCCCGGAAACGCTAACGGTGATGTGCAGGGTAAGGTAAACATCGCTGATATCACTTTCCTTATCGCTCGCATATTTGCCGGAGGGCTTGCCCCGTCGTGCTGTGAAGAAGCTGATTGCAATGGCGATGGGAAAATAGATATTCGTGATATCATGTGTCTTATATGCAGGTTATTTGGCCCTAGTTTCTTATGTCCCCTTACGATTGAGTGCGGTCCGGTGGGCATGACCTGCGGGAATTGACTCATAGGTAGGTCAGAATCCCCAAAGGGAGCGTTAGCTCCCGACGGGTTCTGACATCGCTGAGAGAGATTGCCGCGTCGCCCGCCTGCGGCGGACTCCTCGCAAAGACTTATAGCGGCCAGAGACGTTTCATCACCGCGATTTGCCCTTTGTGATGCGCCTCGTGTTCAATCATGTGATAGAGTATCCACTCAATTGAGAATCTCTTTTCGGCATTATCCGGTTCGCCCGGATCAAGCGGAGCGATCTCATGTGTCAAATCATCATCAGTGAGTGTTTTCAGCGCGTCTTTTGTTTCTTTGCGAATATTGGCCAGAATTTCCGTAAAGTATGAGAGTTCTTTGCCGCTGATTTGCGGGATTTTGAAACGAATTGGAAAGGCGATCTTCCACCATTCATCCATCGGCCTTCTCATAATATCTTCGCCAATCCACGAGCGTTCGGCGGCGGCGATATGCAAAAGCAGCGTGGCGATTGATTCGCAATTATCATTCGGACTCCAGGCCAGTTGTTCGGCGCTGAGTCCTTCGACATATTTCAGCGTGCGGCTGCGCACATCCTCCATCTTTGCCAGATAGGCGCCAATTATCTGCTGGTATCCCACGACCGGTGTAATGACAATCCGCTCAATCAAGGTCTGTAGAATCCCCGCGCTTTTCCCGCTTAAGTTCCCGCAGGCGCACCTCACCCAGCGGCTGGGTAAATTTCACTTTCAAACTCTCGCCAAACTCTTTGCGGAAATCCTTGTTGTAGCGCCAGCTAAAATACGCCACGACACTGACACAAATTGCAGCGCCGATTGTCGCCAATCCCATGTCCTTGTGCGCGTCCCACATGTCGCCCTGCGTTCCCAGATAGGCCATGCCCAGCTCGCCGCCGAAAAACTCCGCGGCGCCCCATTCGATAAGTTCATATAGCATCGAGAGCGACATGACCAGTTCCAACGGAAAATAATAGCTCCAGGCGCCGCGCGTGTCCGCCACTCTTGCGAATAATTCCAACACCGGGTAGCAAAGCAATAGCCCGAAAGAAAAATGCACCAGACGGTCAAAATGGTTTCGCTCAAAGCCGAAAATGTCATTGATTGAAAATCCAAGCGCGCCGGTCCACTCTTCATACGGGACCTCGGCGTATGTATAATGTGAGCCGATGGCATGCATACACATGAAAATAAAAATTGTTGTGTACGAAACCGACGAGAGCCGGAATGTGTTCCGGGTGTAGATCAAAAGCGGCAGGAACAGAACCGGCCAGAGCTTGACCGCCGTTAGATGAGCCCCGGCCGACAGGCACTATCCTTCGTCAGGTAACTGGTAAACTTGCCTGCCGCCCACGAAAGTCTGCCGGACGCCCATGTGGCGCACCTGTTCCGGTGAGGCCGACAGCGGGTCTCGGTCCAAGCAAGTGAAATCCGCCGCTTTGCCTACTTCCAAGGCGCCCAGTGTGCGCCCCATCCCGAGGATCTCCGCCGACCCGACGGTATACGCCCGTAGCGCTTCGGCAACAGTGATGCGGTGCTCGGGCCCAATGATACCCGCAACTTCGGTGTCCCGCGTGGCAAAGCCGTAGATGTTAAGCCACGGGTCGTAGTCGGTGACCGGGGAGTCGGTGCCGGCGCCCACCAGGGCGCCCGAATCTAGCCAGGCGCGGGACGGAGTACAGTCCGCCGCACGCTGGTTACCCCAATAGGTCTGCATGTTACCCGCTAAGCTGTAAA
>JADFNA010000204.1 GCA_022563625.1 Candidatus Zixiibacteriota bacterium | reverse complement strand
ATTGGCCGGGGACGGTTTTGCTGTAACTGTCATGTCCACCAATCCCGACAGGGCAAGGCAGGCTCTGGGAGATGAGTTCCGCGTTGTTTATGGTGATGTCACCCTGCCGGAAACACTCAGAGCGCCGCTCGAGGGACAGGGCTGTGTCTATATTAATTTGAATTCAAAACTTGATGAACGCCGTTATCATGAAGTTGAAATCGGCGGAACGGCAAACGTCGCCCGGATAGCCCGTGAAATGGGGGTTGGACGAATCGGGTTGATCAGCAGCGCTACATCTCACGGTGAAGAGACCGGAATTATTTATGTTGATGCAAAGGTGCGCGCAGAACATGCGGTGCAGGAATCCGGCATACCGTATCTGGTTATGCGTCCCTCATGGTTCTATGAATCATTGCCCATGTTTGTGCGGGGGACCCGGGCGGTGGTGATTGGCAAACATCCTCTCACACGCAACTGGCTGTCCGCGGCCGATTTCGCCCGGCAGGTGTCCCGGGCATTCCGGGGCGCTGATACTGCCAACACATGCTATTACAACTACGGCCCGGAGCGGTTGACAATCATGCAGGCGCTGGTCCGTTACTGCACGGCCGTTCATCCAAACATCACTCCCACTTCCATGTCATACACGCTGGCGCGCCTGGTGTCACTGGCGCCGGGCATGAGCATGTTACGAAAGGCGATTCCATTTTTTAAATTCTTTGAAACATCGGCGGAAATTGATGATCCTTCAGAAACGAACCGATTGCTAGGGAAAAACAGCCAGACACTTGAAGAATGGGCGGCAGTTCAGCCCTGATGTTTTGGCTTAAGTGGAAACTTTATTCCCGAGAGCGCCAGAGCGAGGACGATTAACAATCCCCCCAACGCGCGATGTACAACAATCTGCTCATCACCGAGAGTCCAGGCAAATAGCGCGGCAAAAACCGGTTCGAAGGCGAAGATCAGCGTAACTTTGACCGGTGAGGTAATGCGCTGGGCCAGCATTTGAATCACAAATGCCGAAAGAGTCGGCGCCAGCGCCAAAAAAACCACTATCCAGGCGATTTTCTCTGATGCGATCGACAGCGGCAAATCAAGGACCAACGCCGTGAGCAAGCTCAGGCCCCCCACCAGTAAGAACTGCTGGCAACTGATCTGATACGGATCCACCCCGGCTTTCATATATTTGTCCGAATACAGCACATGCAAGGCGTAAGCCAGCGCCGCTATAATCATGAGTGAATCACCGACATTCATATCGGACAGCCCCCCGGTCAGTACCCACAGGCCGGCTACAGACATTCCTGAGGCAACAGCTTCAATTACCGTCGGCTTTCTTCTAAAGATAACCAGCAGCAATAGCGGAGTGAACAACACGAACAAGCCGGTGATAAATCCTGCATTCGAGGCAGTCGTGTATTTTAATCCAACCGTCTGCGAAATATAGAGTGACCAGAGTATTAGAGACAGAAACAGCGCCCTGAACCAGCCGGTTTTCGGCGGTGTTCCTCTGAGAAGCAGAAACAACAACAAAAGCACGCCTGCCAGGAGGAAGCGATAGGCCACCAGAACTACCGGGTCAATTCCCGAAAGGGCATCTTTTACGATGAAAAATGTTGAACCCCAAATCGCGGCGGCGTAAAACAGTCCGGCATCGGCCCAGAACGTTTTACGATGCGCTAAGAAGAGCTTCATTTAGACAATTGTAGTCTGTTGGCGAACCATCTGGAGGTCCATCGGGCAGCCGGGCGGCAGGGCGGCCGAGTCGGCAGGTTAGTCACGATCGTTGCTGTGCGGTCGGCGCTATGGCGATTTATCAAGAATTCGGACCGCCTCATCTTGTGTCATGACCCACAGCGCATAGACAGCCAGCGCCGTCCCCAACGGAACATTAAAGGCATGAATGATTGCCAGGACAATCGTCAAAATCCTGCTCCATTTCTTGCAGCGCAGAAGGCCATACCCCGCCACGATCCCGGGCGCTGAGAGTACAAACAGCAGCGCCGCCACACACAGTCCGATTATAAAAATCAGTGATGAAAACTCGGGCTCCTGTACCAGCGCCCCTCCCAGCAGAAAAACGAAAAACACAATCAGGCTGGCCAGCAAAGTCATCGAATTATAGACAATGAACAACACGGCCAGGACATTGATATGCTTATCCATACTCCATTTCATTTAATCACCTCCCGGGACGAAACATACATCAGTCTTTCCCGAAAGCGCAATGTCAAATCGGGCGTCTGTTTTATGTTTGCTATAATCGATGACAGGCTGGAGAATATTATGGAGACGTCATTTCTTTTGCGCAACAATTACGTTTTGGCTCCCGCACATGACGGCGCGTGAGAGATACATGCGGTAGATATTCCAGTACCGCTCCGCGTCAGGCAGGCGCTGATAGAGTTTCTTGAATGCCCGCCGGTATTTCCAGTAGGCCAGAGGATAGACAAACGGATACAGCGCCAGGCTTCATTTTTTCATTCTATATGTAGTCAGCTGTTCAACCTCAAAGCCGGCATGGCGCAGAAAAGTCTCCAGCCGATGAAACGGAATCAAGTTTGTGTGCTCCATGAAAATATTCGGGAGATCATCGCGAATCGGCCGGGGCGGATGGTCATGGAACTCTGTCAGGAAAAAGGACAAGCGTGTTTCAAGCGATGAAACATTGGGAGTTGTCAAATATAGCTTTCCGCCGGACTTGAGAGTTCGTGCGCACTCCCTCAAGAAGAGAAACTGGTTTTCAATATGTTCAATTCCCTCAATTGAAACAACATAGTCAATGCTGCTTGACTCGAATGGAAAACGAGCGGCCATATCCACGTTTACATATCGCACATCCTCGAAGACATGAAGTGATTCATCAATCTCTGCCGCGACACACTCAAAACCGCACCGGTTTGCCTGTTGTGAGAAATATCCCGGACCGGCCGGAATATCAAGCAGTTTTCCCGGCCGCTGATTTTCCAGCAGGCCCCAGATCAAATCATGCAAATATGGATTGTGTTTGGTTGGCGGATGGTGCGCCGATTTCGCTGTCATTGCTGTGTTCACGAATAGCGTCTCCGATGCGCAATGAAGCCCATCGGCATGGGTCTGTCAAATCGCATCGGAGCCTGCTGAAATATGAACATTATGGAAGCCGGTTCCAGACGTTAAGTTGAGTCAGATAAACAAGTCGTGCCCACGATGTGGTTGTCGTGGGCGTTCAAGAGAGGGGCAACGGTTGGCAGCGCCGAAAGTAAGCCGATAAGCCAGAGGATACGGATTGGGTAATTGTCGCCTGCGCCACATCCTCACTCTCGTTCTGGGCTGCCGTCGGTCACTGATTTTTATTGATATTGTTCATATTGTTCTTTAGTGGACAGCCGGGCTGAATTCGGTTACCATCTTGATGTTACTGGTCGAATAAAAACAGTCGGGATACTCGGCGTATTGCTTGTTCTGGTCTCTTTGCGTTTTGTTAATCTTGAAAGTGATCCACCACTGTACTTTGTGGGCCACGGACAGGACCAGTTAACTGACCCGTATCATCTGACATTTCACGCCCGCAATCAAGTTCTGTACGACCAGTGGAATCCGTTTGGCTATCATCGCTGGGATGTTTTCAAGCATTCAATCGTCTCGGCTGTGGCATACGGCGCGTTCTCACTGGCAACTCCCTCACGTATGGTGGCGAATGTTGCAGCATTGGTCCTGCAATTAGGCGGAATCGCGCTGTTTCTGTTTGGCTGGCGCAGGCTGCGCGGTGATAGAGAGGCGCTGATTGCCGCAGGACTCCTGTTGATCAACAGCACACTGTTTTTCTACGGTCGTCTGCCGTTTCTTGAAAACGGGCTGATATTTTTTTGCGGGCTGATGTTTTTTGTTTTCGTGCGTTATCATGACAAACTCTGGGGGGCGGCGCTGGCCGGGGCGCTGGTCGCGCTGGCTGCTTTAGCAGGCAAACTCTTTGGCGCGCTCCTTATGGCGCCGTTACTTGTGACACTTTTCTATCAACACCGCCAACTGGCGCTCAAACCGGTTTTGTGCGCTCTGGGAGGGTTCGCCGGCGCCGGCGCTGTTTTCATTCTTATCGTAAACGGTGGTCAAGTAACGGCCTTGATGAGCTATTATACTGAGCAGACAGTCGGGATGTACGGCGCTCCGCCGGGACTTTCATCAGTCAGCAATTTCTTCAAGATGTTCGCCACATTCGGCGGCGAGTCCGGCCTGGCTGAATATACTCCGGCGCTTATCCTGCTCTCTCTGTTTAGCCTGATATTAATCTTGGTGACAACGCCCGAAGTATTCAAGTTCAAGTCTGAGTTTGTTCCGCTGGTGTTCGCCGCTTCATGGTTGATTGTCGGTGTTCTGGGCCTGATGCCGTTCTTGCATCGGCCTATGCGCTACAGTCTCTTTTTGTACTTACCGATGAGCGCGCTCGGCGCTTACGCTCTCAACCTCGCCTGGCAGACGAAAGTGCGATTCAGAATCCATTTGCCGTGGATTGCATTGCCGCTTATCTGGTTTACTCTGCTTTACACGGGAACGCAAGTCGTCATTTCATTCGCAAAATTCGGTGACAGGT
>JADFNA010000203.1 GCA_022563625.1 Candidatus Zixiibacteriota bacterium | reverse complement strand
CGCGTGGCCAACCCGGCGTAAAGGCCTCTTGAAAAACCGCTATTCGTCTTTGCGAAGAGCCCTTCGGCTTGGCTCAGAATAAACTCTGCGACGCGGCAATCTCCCAGGTAAGGAAACGCTGAGACATGGCCGTGAGCGCAGTGGTATCGGCTCATATATCGCGCCTCTCAAACCCGGTTGACAGACGGCGCCAAATCTATAATATATTCATCGCATCAGGTCCTCCGTTGAGTATTTCTCGGGGCTGTTTAGACGCAGATTGTATATTCAAGTATTTCTTCAAAGCGGCATCCGATGAAAAGTGAGCGAATGTGAGCGAACATGAGTGATGGCAGTATCCTATTTCTGTCAATTCTGCTCGGCGCGCTGTTGGTTCGCCTTATTTTCGTTTATGAACGAAAACGCCGGGACGAAAAGGCAATAGCGCTTGGCGGCGACCCCGCGGAGTCCACACAAAAAGTAGCGCTCAAAGCGCTCCCTCTCAGACTGCGCATCAGAAACAAAATCAAACTCTGGTTTTCCACCGATCAGCTCCACGAGATCGAGTTTATGACTGACTACGATTCGGAAAGCCGCTGGCTGACGATTTCATTTTATGCCGCACGCGATCCGGTCAAAATTACTATCACTTTGCGCGCGGGATCAATTGAAACGATAGACACTTTCGAACGTTGCTCGAACGGTAAGTGGGCTGCCGAAAAGTTTGGTTATACGTCTCAGAAATCCTACGGAACAACAGTCGTCAGCGTCTATCCTGAGAAGCTGTGTTTAGCCGAGAAAGTCCGGCTTAAGACACAGTTTGGCGAAGATAACTGGGAGGGCGAAGTGAATGTGTTCGCCGAAAAGTATTCTTTAGCGGACCGGAAGTTTCTCTCGGAAGCCACACAGGACATCGCCCTCGGGCGCCACCACGGGGCGCTCGAATCTTACCGCGAATACTACAAAGTCGCCCGGACCAATCCGGCGGTCGAAAGTGAACTGTTCACCTTGAACATGACGCTTGAGCGCCACGCATCTGCTGAAATGAATGCCATCCGCTGCATGTCGTATGGGCAAATGGATCTTGGCTGCAGCCTGTATGATACGATCATATCCGAAAACCCATTTGTCGATAAAAAAAAGATACCTGCATTGGTTGCCGCGCGCGGAAAATGGGACCTGTCCGCTCACCACGGTCTGGTCAACTTGCTGCAAGAAACATCCTACAAAATGGGTTTCAACGGTTTTTTTGTTGAGAGTCGCCGAGATATTATCATAGTCGAACGCCCCTCCGCCGCGCGGTTTCTAACACACATTCGTTTTGACGTGGAAAGCTCAGGCTATCTTTTGCACACTGGCGCAAGAATAGTGAGAGAATCAGGTGAAATTGAAATCGTCTCAAGGGAGAGATTCTCCATGGGTGATGATCCGGGCAGAAACATAGCGATTACAACAGAGCATGATCGGGTCGGACATTGGGCGCTGCCGGACCTGAAAGTTGGTGATGTCATAGAATATGTTTGCCATTTTCTGAAAAAGGAGTTTCCCGAGGTCAATGATCAACCTCATTTCTTCCTGTTCGACAGGTTTGCGGGAAACTTTCCTACACTAAAATCTCGCTTCGAACTGCGCTGCCCTGCCGAATGGAAACTGCAATTCAAGCTGGAGAACACGACACAGACGGTTGAAGAAAGCGCGCTGGACGAGTTCGGGATGCGGCCATATACCGCGCAGGTGGAGCGCATCACGCCCCGTTTCTGCGAAAACCTTGACTACGACAATCTCCTTTTGAACCCGACAATTGCCTGCTGTTTTGCGAGAGATTCTTGGGATGATGTTATGGCCCAGGCCCTCGAAAAGAATTTCGGCTCGCTTGACACCGAAGATTCGCTCCCCGGGACGCTTAAAGACATAGTCAGCGCCAGCCAATCCAAAGATGAGTCCCTTGAAAAGTGTTTCTATTGGATACGAGACAGGCTCAAGTACGGCGCTTATGAATCAGCGCTAAAACATATCGGCTCCTCCAGCAGGGCTGAAAACATCCTGGACTCCGGCCTGGCTGACTGCAAGGACAAGTCCTATTTGCTGTATCTTGTCGCCCGCCATCTGGACCTCGATCTGGACATAATCGCTGTCTCATCGAAGTACGGAACTGCGGTCGCTGAACTTCCGGCCAATCAGTTTGACCACGTGCTGGTCCGGGCCAAAACAGAGCGAGGATGGGAGTATCTTGACGCAGCCAATTCGCAGGCCACATTTGGAGACCCGCCACTGCAATTTCAGGAACTCAACGGGCTTATCCTGAACGGCGCTCCCTCAATACTCAAACTGCCAAAAGTTGACCCGCAGACACACTGTCTGGAAATCTCGGAAACATTCACCGGTTGTGACGGAAACTGGCTGACCGGCACATTTGTCGTTAGCATATCCGGACCGCTGGGCCGGCAGTTTGACGAGGCATGGAAATCACAATCACTCTCCACCCACGATCCCGCGCTGGGAGCGCAGGATACGCTCAGTTCGTTCCTGCCAAATCTCCGCCTTATCGAATCTTCCAAACTCTCTGACACGTCCGACTCTTCATTGTTTGCCGTCTCCGGAGTACACAAACGATGCCAGATGTCCTCAATCGACATTCAATCAACCGGCATACTGCGCTGGCTGGTCCCCGGAGTGAATTTACACCGAAAAATCGTGACTGAAGACGGAAGGGCTTTCGCTTTCCAGGCTCCTCTGACCATTTCGATCACACTTTCTTTGAGCGGAGAGCTTGCCGGTCGTCTCACGATGTCAAACGACACACCAAGTCTTGACACGGAAGTTTGCAATATTAACGGGACCTACAAGACTCAAAACGGCGCTACAACAATCCATCGCAATATCGTGATCAAAGAGCGTCGTGTTTCACCAAGATTGAGCGGAGAAATGCCCAGGATAATGGAATCACTAGAACGCGCGCTACAGGTCGGGCTGATTCTGAATCACCGCTCCGAGAACAGGTGAGAAACGCCAGATTCTAGCCTGCGGTATGCAAGTAAGCCCGTGCACTTTAAAAAAGTGTAATCGAATAAAATGCCAGATAGACGGGCCGTCTGATCTACGCGGCTAGCAGGCCATACCAATCGGCCCGCAGACAGGCGCCGGACCACCAGCGAAAATGCGCGCGATCAGGAAGGTGACATCAGCGATGTTCACCGATCCTGTTCCATTGGCGTCGCCCTCCTCACAGCATACCGGGGCCGTACCACCCGCAAAAATACGCGCTATCAAATACGTGACATCAGCAATGTTGACCGTACCGCCGCCGTTAGCGTCGCCGGGGTTGGTGCAACAACCGGCGATCGTGACAGAACCACTGGCCGTAACGGGCAGGATGTCGAGCTGACAGTCTGTAGAGAACTGTGGAACCGAGCCTGAAAACGAGAGAAAACTGATGGAATTGACTGTGTCGGGAACTCCCGGAGGAATGGTGAAATACAGTTTCAGAACCGGGCCGGAGCCAGGTTGCAAATTCAGCGAATAGCCGCTGGTGGAGCTGGTCAATGAGAACGCGGCCCGTTTGTTGAACGGATCAATACTCACCAACGCCACGCTCTCAAACAATTCGGTTCTGGTTCCGGCTGTCGAAGCTGAATCAAACGCCAAATTCAGCGGGCCTGCCCAGGTGAATGGAATTAGCAACTGCCGGACAGCGATCGAGTTCGTCGCCACAACATCGACCGCGAAGGAAGTCCCGACAGGGCCGGAAGCGTCCGCGGCAGTGAGCGTATCACCAAGCTCCACCAAGAGCTCCTCCAAGATGAACAACCGGCCATCACGATTGGATGCGAAAATCACACCACTCGGCAGGTACGGATAGACACCCCAACAGCCGAAACCCAAAACGCTGTCTCCGGGAAACGTGTCAAAGGACGCAAACTCAAACGGCGCGGCCGGATCGGAAATGTTCAGCAGCCGCACACCAGCTTCATAGTGTGACAGGTATACGGTATCACCCTGAATGCGGGCGTTGTGGGCTATACCGTTTGGCCCCAGATACTCCCCGACAATCTGTATATTTGCGGTGTCCTCGATATTCCAAACCTTGACGGTCTTGCTCACTGTTTCCTCTGTTGTCACAACATGACGACGGTCGGGAGTCGGCCAGATATTGTGAACGTAGCCAGCGGCAGGTATTTCCTTTCGGACGAGCAGGACAGGAGAAGTCTTTGAACTCATGTCATAAATCGAAAAGAACGGTTCGAAACCCTCCGCCACATAGGCTGTATCACCATGGACGAACATATCGTGAAATCCCCCTGACGGCCCAAAACTACTAACAAACACTGGATTCTCCGGATCTGCAAGACTATAAATATGATAGGCCTTATTAGGCAGGAATCGGCCCTCCATGTACAGAAACCCTGTCGAAGTGTCGATCGTCATGTTATGTGATGTAACATCCCCGTCAGGACTGACATCAAACGTCCCGAGCAGGCTGACACTGTCCGGCAAAAACTGGAGGTCGATAATCATCAGGCCCTCGTTTGGTCCAGTGCATTCGGATACGCAGTAGAGGTAGTGCTGCTATGTC
>JADFNA010000202.1 GCA_022563625.1 Candidatus Zixiibacteriota bacterium | reverse complement strand
GAACGCGCCGTGGACGAAATCACCTCCAACCTCCGCCAGGAGTACGGCCGCGGCGATCCCGCGGCGATCAAGGCCCTCTTTCACATCCTCGCCGACGGCGGCTACGTCAAACTGACCCGGCGGCGGCTGCATGCACTGAGGCCTGCCTTTCACTGAGGCCCTTCGCTGAACAGCCAGCCCGCCAAGCCCTCCACCACCTGGGCCATCCGGGCATAGTCCAGCTTTTCCGGCGTGTCCTCGGAGAACAACACAACATAATCTACGGATTTGAACTCCGCGACAATTCTCGCCCGATCGCGCGCGGGCTGCAGAGGCCGCCCACGGCCTTTGAGCCGCCGCACCGAACTATCGTGATTGACACCCACCACCAATATGTCACCCAGCGCTCTGGCTTTGCTCAAATACTCCACATGTCCGACATGAATCAAATCAAAGACACCATTGGTAAACACAACGCGGCGTTTCTTGCCGCCTGTAGCTATGTGTTGCATGAGTTTTCTGAGGGAAACCAGCGACATAATTGAAACCTATCCCCGGCCCACTTGGCCGGCGCTACTATCATACAACACTGTCTGCTATCAAGCAAAAAAAGCAAACTTTCAGTCATCTTGGACGCCGCAAACTCTTGTACGCAAACCATCTACCAAAGTTCACGGCGCCTTGAGGGCAGATAAGCTTCCCGATTCTCGTTGTCAGATCAGTCTCCTACCTGTATATTTCGGACAGAATGCCTTAAGACCTCTCTCGGCGTTATTAATAAAGGCAGGGCAGTAACCGCAGGATCCTCACAGGAGGCGTTCAGAGTTAATATGGTCTTGATGCAGGCAATAATGGTTCGGTCGGGACTCGATTTCAGCGGAGAGTGTGACCCATGTGATAGCAGGGGAAATTAACTTATTTACACCACAGATATTGATAGTACGTCTTACGTCGATGGAGCGCTAATGATTTCACAACACGGACCATATATCGCACCTGGGGGTCTGGGTTCATACGATCGGAACAGAAGTTACAAACGTATGCGGTACTCAAAAAACTGTGTGCTAGTGGTTATGTGCCAAGCGGCGATAGTTGCGCTACTTTTAGGACAAAGTGGCTCGACGGTCGAATCTACACCCCATTTTGAGCACAGGACACACATGGCCGGGAAAATATTACTGAGAGTCACAAATCGTGGGTTTTTGGGGTTAGGATTCGATGCGTCAGAAAGAACAGCTTTCTTAGATTCCACTACCTTTGCGTATCCAAAAGGGACCGCAATTATATACGGACAGCCACATCTGTTTGTGAGCGGTATAGTACGGGGCGATACGTCCTTAGCCCTTGGTTACATGCCCGGATCAATACAGTCACAGGAATCAAACAATGAGTTTATGACACTCAGGAGCATATCAGATCCAGGGGCCAAAGAGCTTGGAGTTTTATCAGAAGAGAATATTCGTTGTGTTTTCGCGGATACAATAGTAAAAGACTGGAATGAGGTTGTGGCTTTTGGAGGATCAACTATGCGCCACCGTCCATTGAACATTCGTATTGAACAACGAAGTTTCGCTTGGAAGTCTTCTCAGATCGACGACTTTATTCTTTTCGAGTATGCAATCACGAACATTAGTTTAAGGGACATTCAAGGTCTTTATATAGGCCCAATCGTCGGGATCAACGCCGGACGGTCCGCCGAAATCCCACCACGGAGAGGGATCGGAGATGATATCAGCGGGTATTTCCCCAACCTCCCTGCCAAAACCATTGATACGTTTGTTTGTGCGAGGATTGAGCCGGCCCGTGGTTTTTGGTTCACTGACAATGATGGCGATCCGGATACAAGCGACTGGAGTTTTGATGAATTATCCGCCACGGGTGTAATGGCTGTAGTTCTTCTTTATCCGAATGAGATATCAAAAGTATACTCTTTCAATTGGTCGCAATCTGGCGTAGACCGGACTCATGAATTCGGACCACGGCGCAGTGGAACTGTGACTCATCCTTTTCGGAAATTTGAAGAAGGATTGGCTACCCCCTCCAGTATTACTGAGAATTACTACGTCATGTCCTCAGGCGAAAGTGACTACGATCAACTCTTTACGGCGCTTGATCACTCCAGCCAAGGCTGGCTTCCACCGCCAGAGCTAGCAGAAGATTTTGCCATCGGAACAGCGGGTACTGCTCTTGAAGCCATGTTAACGGTCGGCCCATATGATCTGAGGCCCGGTCAGTCGATTCATTTCGCTTTCGCGTTAGTTGGCGCAGAAGGATTTCATACACATCCGCGTAACCTAATCGACAAATGGGACCCCTTCAACCCGGACAAGTTTATTGATAATCTTGATTTTTCCGGACTTATGCGTAACATAACTTTCGCCCGCTGGGCCTATGACAATCCGGGGTTCGACACCAACCGTGACGGAAATAGAGGCAAGTTTCAGGTCTGCCAGCGTGATAGTATCATCACTCGTTACAGGCTCGATGTTGATTCGAGTGGTGTGTTTCCGATAACAACACTGGTTCTGGACACTCTTGCAAATTTCACATTCGAGGACACAATCTGGATTGAAGGTGACGGTGTGCCAGACTTTCGCGCGATCACTCCCCCTGCGGAGCCTCAAGTTCGCGTAAGCTCGGAATTAGAGAAAATCGTACTTCAATGGAACGGATTGGAATCCGAAACGACGCCGGATATATTTACGCGACAGATCGACTTTGAGGGTTATAATGTCTATTTGGGGCTGGCCAGACGGCAGAGGGATATGATTCTCGCCTCTTCTTATGACATTGAAAATTACACGCAATGGTATTTCAATCCCGGACGAGGAACTGTATTTGATACTTCGCGCTGGGAAGTGATTAGAAAACCTTTCAAATTAGATGAAGCTCGTCTAATCTACGCCAGGGGCTCTCCCAACTGGCATCCTCTGGACCATAATATAGATAACCCTTTGCAATATGGCGACTCAGTCTTTTATTTTGCCGCACAGAACTGGAACCAAAGTAATCTGCGAGATACCACAGCATTACATAAGCTATACCCGGATGCGCCATATCCCCATACATTAATCCTTGATTCTGCGTTTACCAACGATACACTGTGGGTCGACCCACTCACGGGTGATTCAATTTTCTATAAGGAAGGTGAGTTGACGCCAGACGCCAAGTATTTCAAGTATTTTGAGTACCGCTTTATTTTTGAGAATCTGCTTCCTTCGCGACCGTATTTCGTTGCGGTGACAGCGTTTGATTTTGGCTCACCTGAGACCGGTCTGCGATTTACTGAGACTGATCGGGTAGCCACAGCTATAGAGGCCTTGGCGCAAGAACGAGTTGAACAATCGTTGGTGGATGGCCTCAACGTAATTGTCTACCCTAATCCATACCGAATTGACGGACGCTATCGTGAATTCGGCTTTGAAGGTCGCGGCCGTGAAGATTTCCCGGATGAGCGTGTTCGTGAAGTACATTTTACCAACCTGCCACCAACCTGTGATATTAATATTTACTCTCTCGATGGCGACTTAGTCAGAACGATTGAACACAGAAAAGCGCCGGATGATCCCTCTGCGATGCATGACTCTTGGGACGTAATCTCGCGCAATTTGTCGCCCGTCGTCTCAGGCATCTACTACTGGACGGTTGAAACCCCCGACGGCCGCACGCAGATTGGCAAGCTGGTGTTGATTATGTAGAGCGCTTGGTCGAAACCCTAAGGCGCGGACAGCGCTTCGGCCAATTCTTCCAGCGTGACTGTCGCCGCGCCGAGTTGGCCGACCACTATTCCCGCGGCTGTGTTGGCGATAATTGCTGACTCTTTCAGCGTGGCGCCGGCGGCGACCGCTGAGACGAAAGCGGCGATGACCGTGTCGCCGGCGCCGGTCACGTCGAAAACTTTTTGCGCAACAGTCGAAAAATGTGTCAGTGTGTGATCAGCGCTGCCTCCATCGGACTCAAATAGTGTCATACCCTCGGCGCCGCGCGTAATCAGCAGAGCGCCCAAATGCAGACGGTCCATCAGATGACAACCGACCACCTGCAGGGTTTCTTCGTTAGTGATACGCGTCCCGGCGGCGAATGAGGCTTCATGATGGTTCGGAGTTATCAATGACACATCAGTGTAATTCATAAAGTGGGTCTCTTTCGGGTCCACCGCAATAAACAGCCCGCGCGCCCTGGCATCCGGGATAATTTTTTCCAGCAGTGAGCGGGTAATCACCCCTTTGCCATAATCCGAGATAATCACCGCCTTGATATCGTCGGCGACACTTTCGTAGGCGCTCATTATCCGGCCCTCTACTTCGCCGCCGATCTCATGCTTGTCTTCACGGTCAATCCGCGCCAGTTGCTGAGTTTCGGCAATGATTCGTGTCTTAACCGTGGTCTGACGCGAGGAGTCAACCAGCGCCAGGTCTGCGGTCAATCCACATTCTTTCAGCTTATCCCGGAATTGATCAGCCGCGCTGTCATCGCCCAGCGCCCCCAGAGTCAACGCGCTGTCGCCCAGAGCGCGCAGGTTAGCCGAGACATTGGCCGCGCCGCCGAGAGCGACATATTCTCTGTTGACATCGACGATC
>JADFNA010000201.1 GCA_022563625.1 Candidatus Zixiibacteriota bacterium | reverse complement strand
AACTGCAACTGCGGGTGAAGACTGAAAAAAATGGGAAATTCAACCGGCAATAGTCCAGATGCCAGACATTCGTGTTTGACATCAGCCACAGCTCATGTGTTTCGCTCAATGATTTGACAAGCTCGGTGACTTCGGGGCGCTCCTCAAAGATGTCAGCGTAGGCATGGCGAAACTTCGCGGAGAACTCTTCGGTCGGTTCAGCGCCAAGAATTTCGCAGCAGCGTCTGAAGAAATCATTGGAAATGATTTCACCCCGGTCAAACATCACTCCCGGTGAATCAGCGCCGGAGAACAGGCGTTGATTGATTTCGTCTTGCGACAATTCGGTCAGTTTTGAGAAACGCTCCGCGCGCAAATCAGCGCGGAATGTCAGAAGTGTCCCGGAAATGTCAAACAGCAGCAGCCTGGCGTTTTTTTTCTGGTCTTCATTCATGGAACGCGAGGGCATTAGTTGGGAGAGCTGTCAAAGCTGCATTCTTTGTGTGATCCGTCGCAAAAAGGTTTGTTTTTGGAGGTCCCGCATCTGCACAGAGCAAATTTTTGCCGAACTTCCATAGCAGCGCCATCCGGCCCGATCATTTCCACCGGCCCCTCAACCAGTATTGAGCCGTTTTTGCGCAGTGTTAGTTTCACGGCGGGATTATTTTCAGGTGTGTCGTTCATCTAGCTCACGCCCCTCATTCTCCTGATTGTTTGATCGTTTCGATTGCTTCTCGTAGTTTTGAACGAAAAATGCTGCCGCTCAGTACCGGTTCTGGATTGCCAGACTCATATCCAACGATTTCGTCTCCCATTGAGTCGTAAATTGGGACCTCTTCGTATTCAAATTCGTAATGACTTTCGGAAATCTTGAGACCCTGTTTACTATCTTCATCTAATACAGAATTAGTGAGTATTTCGTGATATCTATGAATCGTTTGCTTGTCTATGAAGTTATCAGATGCGGATTCCTTAGACATAGTCTCTAGAACACCTAGCGCAACAGTGTTTCTGCTAAACTCTGTCTTAGATTTCTGAGGAGCTAATTGAGTTTCTGAGAATTGGTCAAATCTCTCAAGTTTGAAATCTACACTTAACCAATCTGTTTCCTTTTCAGCGAATGTGAGACCAGCATTGCGCAGAGCGTTCAGTAATTGCTCTTTATTGACTTCCTTATCTGCCGACCGCATTCTGATTACCTGCAGTCCGTCTAAGTCCGAAAGACTTCGCACACTACCAAACTCGACTATTACCGTGCTCTCCGGTTTGACGCCAAATGCCATCCCTGCCTCATAGATAACGTTTTGACGTGCCTGTCCGAAAAGAGGTGATCCATCAGAGTCCGCACCATTAACTTGATTTTCGAATTCTGATCTGGTTCTACCTTCATCATCAGGTGTAACTAGCACGACTACTGCGTCGGACTCAGCTATTCCACGCTTTACGACGTCCAGTGTGAAGGGAGAGCCTCTCTTTATGAAGGATTTTGCTTTTTCCCATGTTATGACTTCAAGTCCGACTTCTCTTAATAATACTGACATAGCTGTTTTCGTGATATGATCCCGCCCATGAACGATGAAAACCTTGTCGCGTTGAGAATGTATCTCTTGTGTTGTGAATTCAGTCTCAACGGGAATATTAACTATGCCGCTGATGAATTCATCTGTCACGTCATCCCAAAAAACTAGAAGTTCATCTAGCAGGGATTCCCATGAAGCTACATCCTCAGGATTGGGACGTTTTTTCCCTAGAGTGAGGCCGCCCTTCCCAGACGGAGTACTCTTCATGATTACGAGCCGTTTCACATCGTCTCGCTTGATAGAGAATCCATTCAAGAAAAAACCAATTCCTGAGACATAAGGGTCTGAGTATTTAGCTCTTAGCTCACTTTCTGAAATGTAAAACGCACCTATACCTATGTGGTTGAAAGGCTGCGGCTCCGCTCTTACAATAATATGGAAGATGTTTTCTTCTGCGCTCATAGGCGAGAATTATAATCCAATTGAGCGACAAAGAAAAGCCCTGGCCAGAATTGACCGGGGCTAAAGAAATCATACCAGTATTTCTCTGCGATCAGCCAACCAAGACCTTCTCCAGCCGCTCGCAGATATAATCAACCTCGGACTCATTGATAATCAGCGGCGGTGAAATGCGGATCGTGTGGCCATAGCTGTCATTGGCCAAAAGGTCCATGTCCAAAAGTTTGCGGCAGTATTTCATCGCGTCACCGTCTTTGACCTCTATCCCGATGAACAGCCCCATGCCGCGCACTTCCTTGACGACTTTGGAGCGTGAAGCGATCTTCTCCAGCCGCGATTTTAGCTTCGCGCCTGTTTCTGCGGAACGTTCCGAGAGCCGGTCGGCGACATGATTGTCCAGCGCGGCGATTCCGGCTGCGCAGGCCAGCGGATTGCCGCCATAGGTTGAACCGTCACGGCCGGGAGTGAAAACCAGGTCCATCAGATGGGCGTTGGTGACCAGCGCCGAGAGCGGCAACAGCCCGCCGGAAATCGCCTTGCCGAGAATGACCGCATCGGGGACCACGTTTTCGTGCTGGAAACAGAAATCTTTGCCGGTGCGGCCCATACCGACCTGGATTTCATCAAAAATCAGTATCAAATTGTGCTCATCGGCGATCTGGCGCAATCCTGCCAGAAAGCCCAGCGGCGGGATGTTCATGCCCCCCTCGCCCTGCATCGGCTCAACCAGTATTCCGCAGGTGTTGGCGTTGACCAAGCCCCTGGCCGCCTCGACGTCACCATACGGCGCCGTGACAAAACCGGGTGTCAGCGGACCGAACCCTTCACTGTATTTTTTTGTGGAGCTAAATGAAACCACGCAAATCGTACGGCCGTGGAAATTTCCGTCAAAGACGATAATCTCCTGCTTTCCGTCACTGATGTTTTTTTCTTTGTAGCCGTGATAACGGGCCAGTTTGAGCGCAGTTTCCACCGATTCCACCCCGCCATTTTTCGGCAGGGTCTTGTTGCCGTCTTGCGGAAAACGCGGCCCCAGCGGCGGCACAAATTCCGATAGTTTCTTGAGAAAAAGTGACAACGCCGAGGTATAGACGACGTTCGAGATCACCGAGCCGCGTTTCTCGCCCAGCGCATCGATGACCGCCTGAACAATTTTCGGGTTGTGATGCCCCGCGTTAGCCGAACTGTAGGCGGCCAGGCAATCCAGAATTTTACGTCCATCCGCGGTATACAGCCAGGCCCCTTCGGTCCGGCGGATTACCGTATTGAGCCGTTCATAATGATTTGCGCCAAACTGCCTGTCATAATCCAGTAATGAGCCGTCCGGCTCTTCAAAGAATATATTCTGTGGAAAATCTATCATGTTCTCACTTGTTTCGGCCGTTTCAGTTTTCTCCGGTTTTGATAGCGCTGTCATTTTTCACCTCTTTCAAAAATTTCTGCCTTTAGCGGTATAGTAGCTGCCTCCAAGTATTGCGTGGAACCTGTAACCAACAGCTAATTAGTTACTTAGATGCTTTGGGCGGAAATTAGACGAAAGAACTGCGCTCCCAGCTCATCCACAATTGCTGTTTGTGGACTCCACCTGTCCAGAGATGGAATGGCCGGGAATCCGGGGAAGCGGCTGGCGTGGCTATTGAATATATCATACCTATCCATATCTAAACAGGGGTATCGACTGGTTTTTCTAAGAAAACATCGGCCAGCGCGGGAACTCTGATCGCTCTGGCGGCGTAAGTCAATATGAGGTATCTTCCTGTATGTTATTGAGATACGGAAGAGATACGCGCGCTGATGACGACCTCCTCACACCAGCTACAACATCAATAAAGCGGGAAATGTTGCGTTTGTAAAGTTCTCCCTCAGACACACCATCAGACTAAAATCAGCAAGATAAGAATCGATTGATGATACCAACCGCAGAAGTAACCTCGAGACCCCCGAGAACCGCCCCTGGCGATTCTTTTTTCGCAAGGTCGCGATCAATCTGGCCGGGGCTGGTGATGACAGCCTGTCTGCTGTTCCAAAGCGCCTCGGCGCAAACTCCGATTGTTGACCTGCCCCAGGCGCTGACCGCCGCGCATAATATCGGAACAATGCGGATGGCGAAATCAAATCAGGGGTTCATTTTTGACGCCCAGTATACGCGCCAGCCACGGGAATATATTCGCTGGGGCGGCCTGTGGGTCGGCGGCGTTATCGGACGGGACACTCTGGTGACCACGGCAATTGATGATACCTGGGATTTTTTCAATTCCGTAGCGTTGTTCGAATTCTGGCCGGCCCTGACCAGCGAAATAATCAGGCGCTCTGTCAACATTACGGACCCGTTTTACAGCCCGCTGGCGGTTTCCGAACAGGACATGATTGTCACCTATTATGACACACTGTCTGATGCGGGTATCACCGGATTCGATTTCATTGAGGGGCGCGGGCATGCTCCGATGAACCTGAAAGTCGAAGAGCGCAGTTATCAATGGAGCTACGACTACGCCGATGATTTCATTTTGATTGATTACACAATAACCAACATCGGCAACGAAGACATCAAGGATGTATATCTCGGTTTCTGGGTTGATGGCGACACATTCTTTGGCATCGGCGGGGGATCGGCGCCGATTGTCGGC
>JADFNA010000200.1 GCA_022563625.1 Candidatus Zixiibacteriota bacterium | reverse complement strand
TACGAGAGCAAATCACGACTCGCGCTCACTGCGATCCGCAGAACGGATCACGCTTTGATAGCTCCGATAGATTTTAGAGAAAACTAATAGGGACAGGAATCGAGTTACTCTGATGTAAGGCCAATGTGGCGCTGACTGACCCAATCCCCGCGACCAACAATTCAGCGTGATAAAAGACGGCAATTCACACCCTCACTAAATTACTGGAAAAAGGGGGATTGTCAAGACGGAGTTGACAGGATTGGACCCATTTCTGATCGCCGAATAATCGTCGCAATGGTCCCGCTCAACTTCCGGTTGTCCCGCACACCGGCGCCGGGCCACCGGCAAAAATGCGCGCTATGCCGTAGGTGATATCAGCTATGTTGAATGTGTTATTGCCGTTGGCGTCAGCTTCGTCATTACAGGCTGGCGCGGCTCCGCCAGCGAAAATGCGGGCGATGCCAAATGTTATGTCTGCAATGTTATAAGTACCGTCATTATTTGCGTCTCCCGGATTGTCGCAACAACTCAAACACGCTGGAGCTTCGAAGCTCACCGTTGAGCTTCCGAAATCCACCGTCCATCTCCTGCCGTTAATTCCGCCTCCACTGCCGGACCAACCGGCGCCGAAGTGAAGATGTGGTATTCCAACCCTTTCAAACAATATGTCGCGAGTTGCCGCAGATGTCATCCAGAGCGCCACCACCGTTTCGGCTGTCACTACTCCGACAGCGATAAATCTCGAGTTCGGAGTTGGATAGCCAAATGAACTGATCTCCATAAACCATGGATTCCCATCGCAGGCGTCAGCCTGAAAACAATCGTTGGTGAACATGTCTTCTGCATGCGCCTGCGAAGATGCGACCAGCCTCTGGTCTATCAATAGCGGAGAGACTCCGCTATCGACACGCAACTGGTTCAGCAGCAACATAACCACAAGTGACATCGAGTCCGGGCAGGCCTGGGCGCTGGCGAACGTCCGCGAGGGATTGGCTACAGGTTTATTGTCAGCGAAAATAGATTTTGCTGCCTGGGTTCCATATGTTTCGCCCTCGGCTTGATTGGAACCAAAGGACAGGATTGCCGCAACAAAAGCAGTGAGTAAACCTATAATATGAATAAATCGAGCTAGACTTTTCGGAAATGACATGGATCTATCCAATAAATAACGAGTCACTTAACTACCACGTCTCACGCTAACGTGCGACCCAATTAGGCACATACCGGCCAATCCTCCCGCTCCAGCAGTTCAACGTGATAAGAGACAGCAAATCACACTATCTATATTTATAGTAAGGGCAAAAAGGCGGATTGTCAAGGTGGAATTTCCAGGATTGGGTCCATTGCGTATCACAGAATGATCGTCGAAACGGTCCCGCTCAACTTCCGGTTGTTCCGCACACGGGCGCCGGACCTCCAGCGAAGATGCGGGCGATAAGGAACGTTACGTCAGCGATATTGACTTTGTTGTCGCCGTTAGCGTCGCCTTCGTCAGCGCAGGGCGGAGCAGATCCGCCAGCGAAAATTCTGGTAATCAGGAAGGTGACATCGGCGATGTTTACTGCGCCGTTGTCGTCCGCGTCACCGGCAATGTCACAGCAATCAGTGTCACAGCCGTCCGGGATTCCGTCGCCATCGGAGTCAATGTTATCATCAAAGCCGGGGCAAATGTCACAGGCGTCGCCAACACCGTCATTGTCTGTGTCTATTTGATCATTATTTGCGATCGCGGGGCAGTTGTCGTTACCATTTGAGAATCCGTCGCTGTCGTAGTCTCCAAAATCCAGAATTTCAACATCGACCGTTAATCGCGCAGCGGAATCACTGCCGGTAAGACTCGCAACATGGACCGAGACTCCAATTACGGAATCAATGTATGTATCACCGATTTCCAGAAGTGTCACGCGGATGTTCTGTTGATTGTCTGCTTCAGATAACGGCGGCATATCAAGTAATAACTGGTCGAAGTTTGTATTGAACGGGTCAACTCTTAAGCCAAATAACCCATCAAGTCTGGTATCGCTGAAAAAGTCATGTTCAAAGGACTCATCAAAACCTATCGGGGCTCTGAATTGATAATAGTAATAGGCGCTGTCCCGGGGGATTCGGAGCGCTTTCAGGCCGCTGGCTGTTTCCAAAGGTGTGAGAACATAGGTACCACTCCTGGTTATTGTTTTAACCTGCTCCGGGTCAATCCAGCCCATTATCTCTTTCACGCGGGAATTGGGATGTCCGGCCGCGAAATATACATCTCCAAGAATGCCGATTCCGCAAGAAGTATCGTCGCTTGTCGGCCACGTCGCGTTAGTACCGCAAAACCAGCCGTTAGAGTGTTTAATCTTGAATGTATGCCTTAGCTCATGCAACAGTAATCCGAAGTAACGCATAACGCCGTTTACCCAGGCAATACGTCCAGTGGCAACACCCGTCTGACCGCAGTTTTTGCAGTCAGTATATCGTGGATGCATTATCAAGATGCGGTCCCAATCACCACCCGTAACACGTGGCGCAAACGGATCTTTGACCCATTCAATGTTGTAGCCGTCCGCGATAGCGGAATCCATCGCAGGACCAAACAATTCGTAGAACACATTAGAGCTGTCTAAATCATCGAGGATATAGGGGCCGGTAACTTCTCCGCTTATGCGCATGCGGTCGTTGGAAACGGCTCGAAAGTAGTCGTTAGCTGTAACACCATCATAGTTTTGCCATCGATCAAAAGGGAAAAGAATAAAATTCGGAGTATTCCAGGGGCCGGGATAACGGTCATCAAATATGATAGTGTCTGCCATTTCGGGAGTTACGGGGTCGGGATGTTTGAATAAATTGCTGGCCACAGCATATTCCATCTGATCGTCCTGAGTATGGGAGGCGAATCGAACCATAATCACCAGTAATGTGAATTCACCAAGCGCGGGACGAAAAGGTAGTGAATCAGGGGCGTTGATGAGCTGCCCGTTTTCATCGAGCGTGGGATTGGGGTAATTCCCACCACACCCAAATTCGTCTTCAACAGGATTCGGAACGCCCCCGGCAAATGAAGCGCTGGCTACCACACAGGTGACGGCCAGGATATACAATTTGGTTTTTACATAATTCATGTTGAGTAACTTCTAACCTATTTTTCGTGGAACTCGTTTTCAGAAACTAAGGTGTCACTTATGGACTATCCCTGAGAGAGTCCTCTCATACGAGGGAGCCAACGACGCTTTCGTACATCGATCGAAAGTAATTTCGAAATCGGACTGAAACAAAAACCAAGTTTTGTGGGTGGTGACGGTTCGAGGCTGTCCAATAGGCCGCTTTACTTTGCTGTGTCAGGTCTCTCGGCCGATGGAGTCAAACCGCAAATGCCCGGACCCTACATAATCAACACCAGCTTGCCGATTTGTGTGCGTCCATCGGGGGTCTCGACTGTCCAGTAGTATATCCCCGAGACAACCGGCAGCAGATTGCGCGAGATCACGTCCCAGGAATCATGCATCGCCGATGGATCATCAGGGGCTTTTCTATGTTCAATGGTGCGCACGAGATCACCGTCAAGCGAGTAGACGTTTATGTCGCAGACAGGCGGCAAATTTGTCCAGTGCACTTCGCGCACGCGTTCATCGGGGAAATCCTCGCGTCCGCGTCCCTCAAAACCGGTTTCACGATAGCGCCCGTCGATGCGGTATGGATTCGGGTAGACGATTACGTTCAGTGTTTTGTTCGGTGAAGCGGTAATCGCGGTCTGCGCCATTGATTGTATTGCTGTCTTTGACGGATTCGTCTCCAGCCAGGGCAGGCCGGAGCCGGGTGAGCCGAAATCAAACGCCGTCACAGACACATAATACCTCTGTGAGGGGAGCAGGTTGTCGAATACGTAGCGGTATTCAAAGAACTTGAAATGTCTGCCATCGGGAGTCAACTCTCCGGCTTCATAGAAAATCATCTTGCCGGTCAGTGTGTCTTCATACCAGGTGTCTTCGGTGAATGCTTCCGAGATATCCAGGGTATGCGGGAACGGCGCATCGGGGTAAATCTTATGAATGCCGGTCGTGTCATTCAGGTCATCCTGGTTCCAGTCCTGAGCGGTAAAGTAGAACACCGAATCATTAACAATCAGCGGATTGTCGATGCCATTGATAATCGGATCATATTCGACAGAGCCGTCGGCATATAATTTTTGAATCTCAACTTTCTTGCGCACCTTGAAAAGGACCCAATCGCCCGTTTCCTGATTTCCAAACGGACCCGTACGTGTGGCATCGGGGTCAAAATACCACTGCGCATAATCCTCAATGTCATATGAGGCCATGAGCAAAAGGTCCGCGCGTCTCTTAACCAGCCCCAGGTACACCCGATAGCCTTCAAAATCAATTTTCTGCGTGAAGAAATCAGGCGTCATTTCACTGAGCAGGCCGTTCCATTCCAGCAGAATCTTGCCGACTCTGGGACTGAATTGGATATCAGGCGAAAGCGGCGGTGAAATCCCGCGGAAATCAGGTATGCCGTCACCGGAAAGCCAGACGGTGTCATCTTTTGGCGGCGTAATGGTGGTATCAATTACATACTGTGTGTCCGGCGCAGTCCCTGAAGTATCTACAACCAATGTTGTGTCGACGTTTACAACTTCACTACCCGGGCAGATGATGTAAT
>JADFNA010000199.1 GCA_022563625.1 Candidatus Zixiibacteriota bacterium | reverse complement strand
GAAGCCAGTAGCATATGCCCTTTTTGCTCATTGCTTTACTTGTTCTAAAAATCTAAAGGCCATATCTTATATAAGCCGTTCGCTTGTGGCTGAAGGCATTGCGATTCTGCGTTTCGATTTTACCCATAATGGGCATACACACGTTGTGGACAACACAAAGCTGCTGGATAAGCTGCATGTCGCCGGCGATTTGGACCGAGTAGGCGATGCTGATGCCTTCGTCAGTCCGCGTGTACTGAACCTGCGCTGAGTACGTCACGCCGCCCCCAAATCCGGATTGCCCCTGGCTCCTGATCGATACCCGGCGTCGCACAAGCACGAGCCTGCCCACGACCGACCACGAGCGAGCCGGAGTGTAGCCGAGTCGCGTCTCGCTGGTTTCGTGCGGCCCGAGCGGAACCTCGGCGGTGCCGCGGATAGCATTTGGGGATAAGAGCATATGAAAAAGGGAATTCATCCGGACTATCATGAAGTGAGCGCCGTCTGTTCCTGCGGAAACACCTTCATGACTTACTCGACATCCAAAGAGCTGCATGTCGAAATCTGCTCAGTGTGCCATCCGTTTTATTCCGGCAAGCAGAAGCTGGTTGACACCGCCGGCCGTGTGGAGCGTTTTCGCCAGAGATACGGCAAGCTCACAGCCAAGGACAAGAGCAAAGACGAGAAGTAGCTGCGTTCAACTGACATCCCGCATCAGAGAGGCTCTGTTGGCGGGTTCGGCCCCATTAGCGTATAAAACGCCGATGGGGCCTTTTGTCAAAGTGGATCGTGTCAGATATTTCCCGGTCTGGCGGCAAGCGATACAATCAACAAAACGGTATAACAGGTGTAAGTGAGGCTATATTATATGGGGCAGGAAAATTTCAATGTCGGAGGACAGGCGGTTATCGAGGGCGTCATGATGCGCTCGGCGAAGCGGATCTCAACCGCTGTGCGGATTCCCGACGGCTCGGTGCGGGTGAAAACGGATGACTACATATCGATTTCACAGCGCAAGAAACTATTCGGCCTGCCGTTTGTGCGCGGGGTGGTGATGTTTCTGGAGATGACCGTGATCGGCATTAAGACGCTGAACTTTTCAGCCGAAGTGTCAATCGTTGAGACCGAAAAAATAGAAGCGGCGGAAAAGGGAAAAGAATACGACGAATCAAAACACAAGAAAACCAATAACTTCATACTGGCTCTGACAGTTGTATTCTCGCTGGCCATCGGAATCGGAATTTTCTTTTTTCTGCCATTGGCGCTGAGCTCCTGGTTTGGCGTTGAGCGTGACGCGCTGGTCTTTAATCTCGCCGCCGGAGCGATTCGGATTACGTTTCTAGTCGGCTATATGTTACTTCTGACACTCTTTGCTGATTTCAAACGCATTTTCGAGTATCACGGCGCCGAACACAAAACGATTTTCGCCTACGAAAACGGCGCCGAACTCAAACCGGAAACAGTTAGCCAATTCACCCGTTTTCATCCCCGCTGCGGGACCAGCTTTCTGCTGATTGTCGCGCTGTTTGCGGTCATGGTCTATTCACTGTCGGATACCGCATTCGCGGTGATAACCGGAGCGGCGCCGGAACTTCTGCAGCGCTTTGCACTTCACTTTTCACTCCTGCCGGTGGTCGCGGCTGTTTCTTATGAAATACTGCGCTTTAGCGGAAAAACCAGAAATAATCCCATCACCCGTGTCTTCATTCAGCCCGGTCTGTGGTTGCAGCGCATCACCACCAGCGAACCGAATCACGAACAGCTTGAAGTGGCGATTTTCGCGCTCGAAGGTGCGCTGGGATTAACCGAATCAAAAATCTCTGTCACGCGGATTCCGGAGAGCGCGGTAAACTGATCATGCTTGAAGCTGTCGAACAATTGCGCATACAGCGGGAAAAACTTCTGGAAGAGCTCTCTTTGCCGGAAACTTACAGCAATCAGTCGCTGCTCAAGAACAAATCGCGCGAGTTGAAACACGTCGAAGAATGCCTGGCCGCCGGTGAGCGCTATGTCTCGATTGTGACAACGATTGAGGAATCTAAAGACATTTTGCAAACCAGTGATGACGCCGAGCTCAAAGAAATAGCCCGTGAGGAGCTTGAGGACGCAGAGGCGCAGCTTGTCGATGCGCGCTCGGAGCTAGAAGAATTGCTGGCCCCGCGCGACCCGAATGACTCGAAAAACGCCGTCATGGAAATTCGCGCCGGTACCGGCGGTGAAGAGGCGGCCCTGTTCGCCGCTGATCTGTACCGCATGTATGTGCGTTATATTGAAGATCATGGATGGAAAATAGAAATATTATCATCAAGCCCCTCGGCCAGCGGCGGATTCAAAGAAGTGATTTTTTCTGTCGATGGCGATTCGGCGTTTGGCGAATTGAAGTTTGAGTCCGGCGTGCACCGGGTCCAGCGGGTCCCTGCCACTGAATCACAGGGCAGAGTGCATACCTCGGCGGCGTCGGTGGCTGTGCTCCTGGAAGCCGAGGAAGTGGACATTGAACTCAAACCCGAGGATTTGAAATTCGACGTGTATCGCAGCTCCGGTCCCGGTGGCCAGTCGGTCAACACCACCGACTCGGCCGTGCGTATCACACATCTGCCCACCAATCTCGTGGTCACCTGCCAGGATGAAAAATCACAGCACAAGAACAAAGCCAAAGCGCTGCGTGTGCTGCGTGCGCGGCTGTTTGACCTGGCCCAGCGGGAACATCATGACAAAATCGCTAAAGAGCGAAAATCCATGGTCGGCAGCGGTGACCGCTCCGAAAAAATTCGCACATATAATTTTCCGCAGTCCCGGGTCACAGATCACCGTATCGGCCTGACACTTTACAAACTCGATCAGGTCATGGAAGGTGATCTGTCCGAGCTGGTGACAGCGCTCAGGCGCGCCGAACGCGACACCCGTCTGGCGAGCGCAACAAACAGTTAACACATGTTTCTTCCCCTAGCGATTTTCGCATGTTGCAAAGCAGATGTTTCGAAAGCATGTCTCCCTCGGTTGTGAATAAACTTATTAGCTCCGCCGGGGCGCGCTTGCAGTCAGCGGGAATTGAATCCGGCGCCGCCGAAGCCGAGATTGTTTTGTGCTATCTTCTCAAATGCGAACGGCTGGATCTGTTTCTAAGTGGTGAAAACCGCATCGACGATAATATAAAGGCGCGCTTTGAAGAAATAATCAGTAAACGCGAAACACGTTATCCACTACAGTATATTCTTGGCGAAGTGTATTTCTATGGCCGGCGCTTCTCTGTCGATGAAAACGTCATGGTCCCCACGCCGGAAACCGAGCTGTTGTGTGAAAATGCTCTGCGCTATATTGCATACCGCGATTTTGAATCTCCCGCTGTTCTGGATGTCGGCTGCGGCTCCGGAGTAATTGCGGTCACGACGAAACTTGAATCACCCGGCATTCAGATCACGGCGCTTGATCTGTCTGGCGCAGCCCTGCAGGTCGCGCAGAAAAACGCCGGGGCGATCGGCGCCAGAGATATTGTGTTCATTGAATCGGATATGTTTGATGCGCTTGATTCGAACTCAGCGTATGATTTGATTCTGGCAAACCCTCCGTATATTTCAGATGGTGAATATGACAGCCTTCCGCCGGAAGTGAAAGCCGATCCGCGCCTGGCGCTGACTTCGGGTGAACAGGGATTGGACATCATCAAGCGCCTGCTGGCTGAGGGGCCGAAATACTTGAACGACGGCGGCAAATTGATGTTCGAAATCGGTTGTGGCCAGGCCGAGTTAATTCGGCCGCTGATTGATGATGACGATCGCTATGTCTCAAGCGTGTTAATGAAAGACTTAAACGATATTGACCGTATTTTCATCCTCAGTGTGTAGACGGCATCGGAACGCAAATAACTATGCCGCCAAAATCATTGCCGCCAAAATCAATGTCTCCTGAATCACAGTCCGAGCGCAAAGCGCGCGCGCGAAAGATTATCAGCAAGCTCAAACAGGCCTATCCGGATTCAGCCTGTTCGCTGGCGCACAAAAACGTCTATCAACTTATGGTTTCGACTATACTTTCTGCGCAATGCACCGACGAACGTGTAAACATGGTGACCCCGTCCTTGTTCAAACGATTTCCCACTCCGCAGAAAATGGCCGGCGCCAAACAAGAGGAACTCGAAGAGCTTATCCGGACCACCGGATTTTTTCGCAACAAAGCTAAATCAATTAAGAATAACGCAATGCAACTCTTGGAAAATCACGGCGGTGAAATTCCGAGAACCCTTGATGAATTGACCAAACTCCCGGGAGTCGGGCGCAAGACGGGATCTGTCGTACTCGGCGCAGGGTTTTCTCTCGCCGAGGGCGTCGTGGTTGACACACATGTGGTCCGTATTGCGCAGTTGTTGAAACTGACCGCCCAGAAGACACCCGAGAAAATTGAGCGCGATCTGATGGAGATTTTGCCGAAAAAAGACTGGATAATCTGGACACATCTGATAATCGACCACGGTCGCGCAATCTGTATCGCCCGCCGCCCGCGCTGCCCTGAATGCGTCTTGAACCGTCTCTGTCCCTCGGCGTTAACCCCGCCGGTTACGCGCCGGAAGAAATCCCCAGCGAAAGCCTGATCTTTCTTCGGCCCGCGAGGTAACATTGGCCAAGCGCCGATGTATATTAAGGTGATGGATATGCTGTGGATCATACCGTT
>JADFNA010000198.1 GCA_022563625.1 Candidatus Zixiibacteriota bacterium | reverse complement strand
TCTTGTCACGCACAAAACGACATCGCAAGAAATTCATTTTCGGCGATCCCACAAACCCCGCCACAAACGTGTCGGCCGGGCGATAATAGATTTCATCGGGAGAGCTGAATTGACGTATCATGCCTTTGTTCAGAACCAGAATCTTGTCGGCCATAGTCAGCGCTTCGGTTTGGTCGTGTGTAACATACACAGCAGAAGTGTTCAGCGATTTTTGTAAGCGGACTATTTCACGGCGCATGCGTGATCTGAGTTCGGCGTCCAGATTCGAAAGCGGCTCATCAAGCAGATACAAATTCGGCCGGCGTATAATCGCCCTGCCCAGCGCCACCCGCTGACGCTGGCCGCCGGAAAGCTGGCCGGGTTTCTTGCCCAGTTGATCATCAAGATCAAGCATTTGCGAAATCTGTGAGACCAATTTCGCGCGCTCGGCCCGCGGAACTTTTCTTACCTTAAGTGGAAAGGCCAGATTTTCAGCCACGGTCATGTGTGGGTAGAGCGCATAGTTTTGAAATACCAATGACAGATCGCGGTCTTTTGGCGGAAGTGTGTCGATGCGTTTTTCGCCCAGCCAGATTTCACCAGCAGATGGCGCTTCAAGGCCGGCAATAATTCTCAGGAGTGTGGTCTTGCCACATCCGGAGGGACCGAGCGCCACTAGCAGCTCACCCGGTTGCAGATCAAAGCTGATATTTACCAGGGCCTGAAATTGGCCGAACGCTTTTTGAATATTTTTCAGATGTAATACCGGCGCTATGTCCGCTGGCTCTGAATCACCCCTGGTGTTCATACCTCTCCGATCTGTATTCGCACTTTCCGCCCTTTATTGCCGACATACCCGGCCGTGAGAAACATGAAAGATTGCAGCCTTGTCTGCAAGGGATTGAGGTGGAGAGAGGGCCGTGGTCAGAAACAATTGTTTGTAATCGCCAAAGGCGCCAACCAGAGCTCTCTGCCGGTCCTCATCAAGCTCCGCAAACACTTCATCAAGAAGCAACAGCGGCGCGCTGCCGTATTTTTCTTTAAGATATCCGAACGCAGCCAACTTCAGAGCTATTGCAGCGCAGCGCCACTCTCCCTGGGAACTGTGTGTCCGGGCTGGTAAATTATCAATGGTCATATCAAAATCATCGCGATGAGGGCCGACCAGCGTTGTTTCACGCATCGCCTCCTGGGAGCGGCGCCGGTCAAGCCGATCAATGTATGAATTTTTAATATGATCAATATCCATTTTCACGAAATTTGTGGTTGTCCCGGATATCTCAGCGCCGACATATCCGGAGCTATGATTACGCCTATCTATTGAAGATAGCAGGGCTGATGAAAAATATTCGCAGTGCAGAATCGAATCTGGAGCCAGTATTTGATATATACTTCCCCCGCTCTTGGCGATAATGTCCAAAAACAGCGCTCGTGTATGTGTAATGCGTGAACCATAGTCGATCAGTTGTTCATCAAACGGCGTTCCATGATCATCAATCCCGAATTGTTTCAGATGGCTGTTGCGCTGTGTGAGTGTCCGGTGATAATGAGAAAGATCATCAAGATAGCTGGCGCTTGCCTGGGAGAGATGAAGATCAAGAAAATTACGGCGGACTGCGGGCGGGCCAAAAATGATCGCGCTGTCTTCCGGCAACAGAGACACAACAGCAAACTCTCTGAAAAGCGCTGAGACTTTTGCCGGCTGTTCATCAAGTGTTATTTTTTTCCCACGGCCAGCTTGAAATGCAACTGCCAGTGTGCACACGCGCTGTTCTGTAGAAATTTCGCCAGTCAACCGATAGCTGTCCGACGCCGAGTTAATCAGAGCTTGATCGCTTGCATTTTGCCTCTGGCTGCGGCCCAAACACAAAGTTGCTATAGCCTCCAGCAGATTTGTCTTGCCTGACCCGTTTGGTCCGGTGAAAATATTAACTCCCGCATCAAATGTGAGAGTAATGTCTTCGAGATTTCTAAAATCTTTCAGGGAGATTGAAATGACATGCATGAGATCACAAGCCGGGCGGCGCTGAAGGTATTCCTTGGCCTGTTACTCTGCCAGGCGCAGCGGCATGATCAAACACAGAAACTCATCCTTGTTCGTATCGGCGCCATAAATCACACCGGCGGCGATTGGACTTTCAAGATCAAAAATTACGTCTTCCTTTTCAATTTTCTCCAGTACGTCCAATACATAGCTGGCTTTGTATCCCAGTTCAAGCGGATCACCCTGGTAATCACAAGCAATAGTTTCCTGCGCTTCCCCGCCAACATCGGTATTGGCGCTGGACAACTGTAATTTTGATCCTTTGATTGAAAAACGCACTTGCTGTGTTAGTGAACTTGACAGAATCGCCACCCGCCGCACCGCGCCTGCTAACTCTAAGCGGTTTACCCGCATTTTGGCTGTGTTGTTTTGTGGAATCACCTGTTCGTAGTTTGGATAGGGACCCTCAATTAACCGCGTAGTCAGTACAATGTCCCCGATATTGAATGAGATGTTGCTTTCTCCGAAAATGACACCAATATCGCTCTGTGTTTCACCAGCAAATTTTACAATCAGGTTTAGCGCTTTTGGAGGAACAATTATATCATCATGCATACCCTTGAGCTTGCTATTCGCCACAGCAACCCTGGAAAGCCGATGCCCATCAGTCGCCACCATGACCATCTTGTCGCCCTTGGTTTGCCATAGAGCGCCGTTCAAAGCTGGACGGGTTTCGTCGGTTGAGCAGGCAAATGTCACCCGCTGAATCATATGAGCAAGGTCTTTTGCGGCAACTTTGATTTGCTTTTTAAGATTGATAGCAGGCAGAGTCGGATAGTCTTCAACGCTAACAGTAGAAATTTTGTAGGATCCGTTCGGAACCTTCATCTCCAACCGGGAGCCGGTAAGTTCAAAATCAATATCTGATTCCGGTAATTCGCGAACTATGTCATGCAGAATACGGGCTGGAACTGCAATCGTTCCTTTGCGTGACACATTACAATCAACGACGGTAGTAATCGACCGGTCCAAATCAGTCGCGGATATCTTCAATTTTCCATCAAGGGCCTCAATCATCAAATTCGAGAGAATCGGCAACGCGGGCTTTGCCGGAGCCACCAAAAGAACCGATTGCAAGTACCCGTTCAAGACAGACTGCGAAATTGTAAATTTCATTATTTTTCCTGATCGTATTTCGTTATCGAAAACAAGCCTTTTTCGTGTTTTCAGTATTCAGATGTATTGAGTTTGACCAATGTATTTCCGGCTAATTTTCAGACTTTTCAACCGGCAAAACTATATATATAATCTCTATTTAGAAAAACATAGTATTAATAAGGACTCTGGAAAAGTTAATAAGCTGGTTTTAGTTGCGCCATGCCAATGAGTTCTAGCCAGTTATGATACCTGTACCCTGCTCCGAAGGTGTGAAAAGACTGTCGATAATCTGCGGAAAACCAAAACCTTCTTCACATAACCACAATATCAATTGTTTTCCACAAGGTACCCGGGCGCTTTTCCGCATACTTTTCCACATCATATAAATCTAAAAGAAGTGTCGAGTAGTAGCATGGGTAAAGCTAATTCAGAAGAGCTTCCTTTACTGTCTTGATTTTATGTTCAAATTCATGGTCGCTTTCCAGCTTGTTTTCAACCAGGCTGCAGGCATGAATAACCGTGCTGTGGTCGCGCCCACCGAAATCCTGGCCGATTCTCTGCAGGCTCCGGCTGGTCAAAGAGCGCGTTAGATACATTGCCGCCTGGCGGGCGAGGGCGATATGCGCCGTGCGTCTTTTTGCTTTAAGTTGGGCAATGGGTACTTCAAATGTTTCTGAAACAGCCTCCTGAATTCTCTCCACAGAGACGACGCCACGGTTCAATTTGAGAATGTCTTCCAGAGCTTCGGCGGCAAATTCATGGGTAACATCTGTCACTTTGTCCAGTGAAGCGCGGGCGTACAGATGGGTCAGAGCTCCTTCAAGATCGCGGATATTGCTGGTGACCCGTGTAGCAATATAACTCAGGATTTCCTCCCCCACAGCAAAATCGTATTCATCAAGTTTTTTCTTGAGGATAGCGGTCCTGGCTTCAAGGTCAGGTGTTTGTATATCTGTGACAAGTCCTGAGTTGAAGCGGGAAAGCAGCCTGGCTTCAAGGCCTTTTATTTCATGCGGCCGGCGATCGGCTGTCAGCACTATTTGTTTTCCGGCGTTGTAGAGGGCGTTGAAAGTGTGAAAAAACTGCTCCTGTGTGGATTCTTTTCCCCCGAAAAATTGAATATCATCGACCAGTAGAATATCAACTGAGCGATATGAACTTGAAAAATCGCTGGTCGTTGATGTAGAAAGCGAATTAATAAAATCCTGAGTGAATTTTTCACTGGTAACATATTTGACGCGCAGGTTCGGCTTTTTCTCCAGTGCGGCCCGGCCGATTGACTGGGCCATGTGGGTCTTGCCCAATCCTACGCCTCCGTAAATGACCAGCGGGTTATACTTTGTTGCGCCGGGTTTTTCGGCGACAGCCACGCTGGCGGCGAAAGCGAATTCATTGAAATTGCCAACCACCATTCGGTTAAATCGGTAGCGCTCATTCAACGAGGCGTCTATCCTCTCGGGAGGCTTGGCGCTGCCGGCCGAAGTGTATGAGGGCGTTGTCATGTGAGATGCTTGAGACAACGCCATTTCAGTCTGATCT
>JADFNA010000004.1 GCA_022563625.1 Candidatus Zixiibacteriota bacterium | reverse complement strand
CCGGCATTACGGCGACAAGAATGGTGATCTCTACCGCAGGAACGAACTCGATCATTGGTGTGTCGATGTGCCGTGGTTCGACAATGCGCGAGACGACTGTCGCTTCATGCATTGCCTTCCGGTGCGTCGCGGCGTAGTCGTGAGCGATTCGGTGCTCGACAGCCCACGCAGCGTAGTCATTCATGAAGCACGCAATCGCATGCTGGCGCAGATGGCCGTGTTACACCAGATGCTCGGAGCGAGTTCATGACCTCGAAGCAAGATCGGGCAATCGTTGTATCCGCACTGAAACATGCGGCGCCTTACATTCGTCTGTTCAAGAGAAAAGTCTTTGTGCTAAAGGCCGGCGGCGAAATTTTTGCCGACCCGGTGCAGACTAACGCGTTAATGGAACAAGTAGGAATTCTGCACCAAGTCGGAATTCGCGTTGTGCTTGTTCATGGCGGCGGTCCGCAGTCGACCGAACTCGCCACCGCGCTTGGAATCGACACGAGCATCATCGACGGACGTCGCGTCACCGATGGACCATCTCTCGACGTTGCAATGATGGTGCTCAACGGTCAGATCAACACGCGAATACTCGCCGCATGCCGCGAGTTGCAGATACCCGCAATCGGCATCAGCGGCGTTGATGCAGGTTTGATTCGTGCACACCGCCGACCGCCGGTCGACCGTGAAGGCGATGCCCCGATCGATTACGGATTTGTCGGAGATATCGATTCCGTCGAGGCCGACGTTCTTGTCAGTCAACTCGACAGTGGGTTCATGCCTGTCGTCAGCCCGGTATCCTGCGACGAAACGGGAACACTATTGAACATCAATGCCGATACCGTTGCCGCCGCAATCGCGGCCGAACTCAATGCAGAAAAACTGATTCTCGTCACCGCGGCAGCAGGTATCCTCGAAGATGCGGATGACCCGCAATCTCTGATCAGTTACATCGATCGCGCCGCACTGGACAAACTCAACAAACGAATTCGTGAATACCAAACCCTGGGCGCCTGCGAGGCCCTGCTGGCCTGGGATGAACGCACAATCATGCCCAAAAAAGCGGCCGGATTTCGCTCAGAGCAACTGGCGCTTTTGGCCGGGATGGTGCATGAGCGTTCGACAACCACGGAAATCGGCGATTTGCTGGCCGAATTAGGACAATCTGATCTGTCCGAGGGCTCAAAAGACGCCGTCAATATTCGCGAGGTCAAGCGCGAATATGACAAGAGCAAGAAGTTGTCCAAAGAGTTTGTGGAGGAACTTACACGCGTCACCTCCAAGGCGGAGCATGCCTGGGTCGAGGCGCGTCAAAACAAGGACTTCACTGCGTTCCTCCCCCATCTGGAAAAAGTGATTGCCCTCAAAATCCGACAGGCGGAAGCCTATGGCTATGAGACCGACCGCTATGACTGCTTGATCGACGACTATGAACCGGGCGCGACGTTTGCCTCGATTGGCAAGGTCTTCTCTGAGTTTCGCAAGGAGCTGGTACCGTTTTTCAAGGCAATTACAGATTCAGGCAAGCAGCCCAAAGGCGATATCATCGAGAGAAACTTCCCTGTTGCGGCGCAGGAAGAATTCAGCAAGTCAGTCGCCGCCACGATCGGCTTTGACTTCGAATCGGGCCGCCTCGACATCACCACTCACCCCTTCTGCAGCGGTATCGCCCCCGGCGATACGCGCATAACGACGCGCTATAATCCAAACCATTTCCCGGATGCGTTTTTCGGGACCATGCACGAGGCGGGCCATGGTATCTATGAACAGGGTCTGGATGGCGATCAGTTCGGCCTGCCAATGGGACAGGCCGTTTCGCTTGGCATCCATGAATCGCAATCGCGCATGTGGGAAAACCTGGTGGGCCGCAGTAAACCGTTCTGGGAGAAGTTTTACCCCAAAGCGCAGGCCGCATTCCCCGAAGCCCTCAAGGGTGTGTCGATGGATGATTTTTATTGGGCGGTGAATGATGTCAAGCCCTCATTCATTCGTGTTGAGGCCGATGAAGTGACCTACAATCTGCATATTATTCTGCGTTTTGAGATGGAGCATGATCTGATTACTGAGAAATTGAAACCGTCAGACCTTCCGGAGGCCTGGAACGCCAAGTTCATGGACTTCTTCGGCATCACGCCGGATAATGTTGCGCTCGGTTGTCTGCAGGATGTGCATTGGTCCGCGGGGTTGTTTGGCTATTTCCCCACTTATGCGCTGGGGAATATGTATGCCTCGCAGATATTTGATCAGGCGCTTGAGGAAATGCCGGACATGTATGACAGTTTCCGCGCGGGTGAGTTTGGCGGCCTGAAAAAATGGCTGAATGAAAAGGTGCATCGCCAGGGCCAGCGCTACCCGGCCGAGAAACTGGTGCAGGTTATCACCGGCAAGCCGCTGTCGCATGCCCCGATCATGAATCATCTGCGCAGGAAATATGGCCCGCTGTATGGCGTTTAACGCACAAGTTTAGCTATATCATGTAAGGGGTTGAATGAATGCCTCTTCTGAATTGCCCCTTTGCTCCGGGTACGCGCGGCAAAGGGGCATTCTCTTGACAGGCGCCTTGTTACCGCCTAGTATTGATTCGCCAGTCGCCTTGCATGCGCGATTATATGCCGGAGTGGTGAAACTGGTAGACGCAGAGGACTCAAAATCCTCCGATGGCGACATCATGCCGGTTCGAGTCCGGCCTCCGGCATTGAGTGCAGATAGACAAACAAAGCATCCGCGATTTGCCGGGCAGTTAATCGTGAAATGTTCATTGACACTGTGCTCTTTTTCGCCGTTCCGCATCAAGTCAGACGTAAGCTTCTCCGCTAAGTGGACAGTTCTAAAATAGAGTTTTTGGCGAAAGCCCTTTTCCTAGTTTCAATTCGGCTGCTAGGAATTCATCGATCGACAGAATCGCATAGCTCATGCTGCGCCGGGGGCGAATGCTACTAGAATGCCAATAAAGAGGATCAGTGACCAATCGCCTCCGCGCCGGATTCCATTCAAAATCCCCAACGTCTTTCCGCCCGGTTGATGAAACCCGGACGAACGGGCTTGTTGATAAATCCCAAATTGTCTTTGCGAGAAGTCCGCCGCAGGCGAACGACGTGGCAATCTCCTTGCTAAGAAGCGCACGAGATTGCTTCGCTATCGCTCGCAAAGACTGTGATCCAGGCTCTATCAACAAGCCCCAAACGGTGGGGCGCCCTTCTCAAACATCTTGACAGGAGGCAATTCTCCGTTCAATATTAACTTTGGATTTGGCGTTCTGGGGGAGGACGGTTTTCAATTCAATAATACGTTTGAGAAGAGGGGTTTTCTTGAGACATTTCAGTCAGTTATGGATTGGACGGCTGTCGCGAGTGATGCCTTTAAGGTCCAAAAGAACCTCAATGGAGGCAAAAAGAGAGGTGAAGCAGACATCGCAAAGATAGAAAGCGGCCAGGGCGTATTCACAGATGACGGTGGGGTCGACTATGTGCAGGTCGAGTCCCTGCCTGAGAACGGCCATGCGGCGGCTGTTCAAGATCTGTTCTCAAAAAATCCTGATTACAGTGATGTGAAGAAATTCAAAATTCCATCACTGATTGACAAATCAGGTAATGCGACGATTAGAGACCACAGGACGCTCTGGGGTCACTATAAGTTTACTCTTAAGCCAAAAAGCCTATTTGAATTCCACGCCAGCAGGTTCCCCACGCGCGGCTTGGGTGGCTTGCTCGCGGCGCCTCACATTGTTTTTGAATCTGCTGCGTTTCCACTTTACAATTTCAGGAGGAACTATTTGCTTCCAGCATTCACCTTTTACTCCCGGAATCAGGCGGCGTTCAATGCCTATTAGATATTCTATTTTTCTTATTGCTGCCTTCTTAGTGTCTTGCACGTCATATGTTGCGACATTTTATTCTGTTGAAGAAGGTGAGGTTAATGAAAACACTAGTTTCTACGGAGAGCATATCATCACACGTTCGATGGATGTTGAACTAAAGTTGTACGTTGAGAAGAGCAAAGGTGATCTGGAATTGCATGAATTCAAAACGGAGAATTCAATGTCTGATACATTTCAGTTGGTATTCACTGCTTCACCAGTTGATTCTGTTCCCTGGCCTATCGACTCAATTTCAGTCGCTGGAGTATCACTGATATCTGAGGAGCCACTTCTTCTCGACATGACTCTCACTCCGAAGTCTACAGAGTTCAGCTCGAATTGGTGGTATCAAACTTTCGAACTGTTTAGTATTCCAAAAGAAACAAGTCGGCTTCGGCTCATCTTTGAATTGACCATCTATACCGGTAGTACTGCACAAGAAGAAACACTGTCAGTCAAACTGTACAGAAAGGATGTAGTTTGGACCGGGCCACCCAGGGGACTTTTTCATTGATGAATCAGGCGGCGTTCAATGTCTATTAGAATTCTACACCCTGCAGAGAAGATTGTGGCCTTATTATGCCTCTTGCTCTTGGGCAGTTGCACTACTTATTACGCGAGCTACTTTGTCAATGAAGCCGCGAGAACTGAGAGTGATCGGTTGTCGAAGGGTGTGAGTTTCGTTGGTAATTGGAATGATATGAATTTCACAGTGTATCTTGTAAACAGCTTATCTGATCCAAATGTCAAGCATGTGGATAGTGGAATGTTCCAACTTATTATAACCGCTCGCAGAAAGGACGATTCAACAAAAGTCCCTTACGTAAAGAAATTGAAGAATATGGTAGTAACTTTCGTTGGGCCGAGCAAAAGCATCGTTCCCAAAACTCACTTCGAGGGGCTGATTGGTAACAAGGCATTTCCAGTTTGGCATGTCATTTTTAAGAGGTTCCATGTCCTACGGGAGATTGACACAATCATTCTAAGGTTTACTATTTTGGCCGAAAACACCGATGGGATTCAGAATGAAAGGGCATTCGAAGAAAAGCTCGTGAGAGTTGAGTACAAGGTAAAAGGACCACCGCGAGGACTTTTTCATTGATAAATGAGAATCATGGCCGGGTGGTTGCCAAACGTTCGGGTTTTGAACTAAGCCAAGACCTGATAAATCTCTTCTCGAGGCGCGGCAGCTTCACTCAGCCATTGGGCTGATTCAAAATCTCAATAGCCTGTTCTCTTTGAATCTCGACTAGTTCCTCGAATTCAACCGGATTCAATCTGCCAAATACTCTCTAATTATCAACGGTCTACATAATGGGAAGCTTACGTATGCCCAACTTACATGAGACTCAGACGCACAAAAGTTTACGGATTATATCTATTTAGCGTCACTTGAGGACCACTCTTATTCGGTGATTGTGTGTGTCAGCGATATAAAAGTTTCCGGCGCTGTCGAAGGCTATGCCATAGGGACGAAACAATGTCGCGTCTGCCGGCGCTTCTCCGTCGCCTGCGTAACCATGGATAGTACCCTGTCCCGCGAATGTAGTGATTGTACCGTCCTTATCAACTTTTCGAACACAATGATTGAATGTGTCCGCGATATAGAGATTACCGTCGGGACCGACGGCCACATCAGTGGGCCAGCGCAGTTTCGCGCTGGTTGCCGGACCGTCGTCACCTTCGAATCCATAGACGCCATTGCCCGCAACCGTTGTGATGATTCCATTGACATCCACCCTGCGAATGCGATTGTTCTGCGTGTCGGCCAGGTAGAGATTCCCCTTCGCATCGAGCGCGAGCTTGCTTGACGGGAAAGCGTTCTGGCCTATTGAGCCTTTTATCTTCGCCGCGGCGGCAGGTCCTCCATCACCTGAGAAACCAGCCACGCCAGTTCCTACAACAGTAGAGATAATGCCATCTGTATCAACTATTCTTATGCGCTGATTGGCTTGATCGGATATGTACATCCTACCCTGCGCATCGCAAATTGTGGCGCTGGGAATATCCACCCAGGCCATCTCGGCCTGGCCTCCGTCGCCTCTAAAGTCGCGTGTTCCGTCTCCGCAAATTGACCGGATCTGGCCGCTGGAAAGATCCATACTCATGACCTTAGAATTATGCCAGGCCGACAGAATCAGGTTGCCCTGAAGGTCAAATGCAACGTTTGTGGGATGATTAAGGCCAATTTCCAGGGCAAGGCCGTCGGGCGCGTCGCCTAGCTCTCCTGTTCCGATTAAGGTACGGATTAGGCCAGCTTCTATTACGCGAATCCGATGGTTATTCCAGTCTACGACATATGCTAATCCACCGGGGCCAAATGCAATATCCTGCGGCAAATAAAGTGACGTTAGCAACGGATGTTCATTCTCCCCTCCCCTGGCGGCTGTGCCATCACCTGCAAAGGTCTGAATGATCTGGTAGGGGTCCGATGGCGGGTCCGGGGAAGTTGGCGGGGCGTCATCTGAAGAACATGCTGAGATGGCGAGCGCCAACAAGGTGGCCGCAAAAGCGGAAGTCAGAAGTTGTCTTGAGGGGAACATGGATTTTCTCCTAAGGAGTTTGTGGGGTTACACGCCGTATTCGGTGGTTGTATGTGTCTGCAATATAGAGATATCCGTTTGCGTCAAAATCAAGCCCGGCCGGGCGATTCAAAGAAGCGGAGACTGCCGGCCCCCCATCACCTGAGAATGCGGCAGCGCCATTACCTGCTACTGTTGTGATGATTCCTGTAGATAAGTCAATGGCGCGTACGCGATGATTCTTCTCATCGGCGATATAGAGCCGTCCATCCGGACCGATTACCAGGTCGCGCGGATTGTTCAATGATGCGGCGATTCCAGGGCCGCCGTCACCTCCGAATCCGGCCACTCCGTTGCCGGCAATGGTTTCGATGGTATTAAGCTGAAAGTCAATGCGGCGGATTCGATGATTAAGGACGTCGGAAAGATACAGGCGGCCCTGGTCATCCAACGCCAGACCGCCGCCGGGCGGAGGATTACTGCCGGCTGGCTGGTTAATTTGTGCATTCAACGGTGGCCCGCCATCTCCGTTGAACCCTGCAACTCCCGTGCCCACGACAGTGCTTATAGCGCTATCCGGGGAAATCTTTCGAACCCGCTGATTTCTCTGATCGTAAACATAGAGCGTCCCGTCAGGTGTCCGCACAGATTGGCTTGGTTGGTTCAGCAAAGCCTGGGCCATTGTCCCGCCATCTCCGGAAAAACCGGCGCCCGCGCCACAGATGACCAGAACCAGACCAGTCGCGGGATCATATGTGCGTAATTTGTGATTGTGCCAGGCTGTCAGCAGCAGTTTGCCATCTGCTAAAGGAAGGATGTGGGTCGGATGATTGAGGTGGACAGTGGTCCCCATCGCGCCAGGAGCCGTCAAATCAGATTGGTCAAGCGGGCCATCACCTACAAAATCTGTGCCGATGACAGTTTTCAGAGTTGAGTCGGCGGTGACCAGACGCACTCGATGATTGTTCCAGTCGAGGATGTAGGCGTCGCCTGCCGGGGTAAACGTCAAATCCACCGGCCAATAAAAACTGGATTCCAAAAGAGGATTGGCGTCACCGTCAAAACCTGCTACGCCATTCCCGGCCCATGTACAGATAGTTCCAGGTGTGGGGGGACAATTAGATGAGAGTTCCGAATTTATCCCTTTGTCCTGGCACCCGACAAAAAATGCAAACGCGAGCGTCAGCGTTCCTGAACTCAACGACCAAAACATGGGGCCGGATTTCTGTTTATTGCGAACTGGGAGAGGTCTAGCAGTCATGATTCTCATGAATTTGTCTCGCTTATACAGGCACAGAAGGGCTTGACAAAAAGCCCTCCTGCTCTTGGAATATATCAAATTTCCGGGATTCTCCAAGCCGTTTTTTCGCCGGTTTAACTCTGCCAGCAGCCGGTGCCATAGTCGATCTTCGGCACGGACAGTGCGAGTATTTGATGTTGTAGCCCATATATACCGGGTTGGCCTTCCCTCGCATGCCGACAAAGACGATCGGACACAACCAAATCAGGACTAGACCGATTTGGATTTTGTGTTATATTAGTGAATCATCCGGCGACTTTGTGAGCAGAAGTTTCGCCGATGGAATGCGTAATCAACACAACTCCAAGAGGTTAGCATGATACGGCAGTTCCCCGTACCCAGAATTTTCGTGACAGTCCTGGTGGTGGCATTTTTCATTTGTGGGAAGGGTCAAGCTCAGTTTGTCTACCAAGTCACTGATCTGGGGCAGAATCTGACTCCGTATGACATCAACAACTCTGCGCAGGTTGTCGGCCGAGCGGAGTTTAGCGGGAATTCAGCTTGCTGGAAAAACGGCTGGACGCCTTTTATCTTTTCTAACGATTCCCTGAAATTTCCGATCTGCACTGACGCAATCATCTCCTCCGGGATTTTTTATGACGCCGCTGTCGGGATCAACAATTCCGGTCAGACGGTTGGAGTGAACTCTATTCGGTTTATCCCCAGAGTCGCAATCAACGACAAGCGTTCGTTCATTTGGGACGGCGCCAATGTTACATTTCACGGTGACATTCCGGGCCAGATTGCTAACCCCCGCACCGTTTTTCAGGGAATCAATGATGCAGGCACAATAGTCGCTTCAAACTGGGTGTTAGTTACGGAAATCACTCCCACGGATACGTTCATAAACTGGTCGCTGCAGGCCGTACTCGTCGACGGTGTGACACACAAAATCATAGATAGCAGCATCGGACTTTTACCCGGCGGGTTTCGAAGCTTTGGCCATGCCATCAATAATAACAATCACGTCGTTGGGGTCGGAAATACCAGTAACATCACAATCAATCACGCATTTTTTTGGGACGGCGCAACATTGACCGAGATAAACCCGGCCGGAACCGGCAGCAGCAGCGCCCACAGCATAAACGACCACGATCAGGTTGTCGGCATGCACCAATTCAACTACTCAGCCTATACACTCGGCCAGACGGTTAACAGTCGCGCTTTCCTATGGGAGGGCGGAACTTTCACGGACCTCGAAACATTACCGGGCGCTACAAGAACTGTCGCCTGGGAGATTAATAACTCTGGCGAAATTGTCGGCTTTTCTTCAGATGCTAACGGGTTTATTCAACCGGTCCTCTGGCTATTGAATCCGGCTTACGATCTTCCGGCAGGAATCCACAAACTGAGAGAACTCATTGATCCGGGGTCTGGGTGGACACTCAGGGACCTTTACGCGATCAACGACATCGGGCAAATAGTGGGCCGCGCGAATAACTTGGCCACAGGCCGGCAACACGGGGTGATACTAACACCAGCGCCGCCACCGGGGTTGATTGTCAATTCGACCGGTGATGCGCCGGATGTATCTCCCGGCGACGGGAATTGCAACACCGGCGGGCCGACTGTAGCCGGAGCGCCGGAATGCACCATGCGCGCCGCTATAATGGAAGCGAATGCATTAGCTGGACCGGACACTATCAAGTTCAACATTCCCGGTGTCGGGATTCCTGTAATACGGCCAAGAACATCTCTTCCCGAAATCACCGATCCGGTTGTGATTGATGGTTCAACTCAGCCGTCAGTGAATCAGGTGGAAATTAATGGCAGCGATGTGCTCTCCGGTGATGGTTTGATTATCAGCGCGGGCAAGAGCGTAATCAAGTACCTGATTCTCAACAACTTTCCCCAGAATGGTCTGACATTATTGTCCGGAGACAGCAATTCGATTGAGAATTCATATTTTGGCGTCGGTTCGGACGGAATCGAGGCTAAGGGCAACGAGGGGCACGGGCTACTCATCAGTAACTCATCGGGCAACAAAATTGGGGACGCTGTACTTAATCGAAAGAACTTCATAGGCTTCAACAAAAGAGCGGGAGTCTTTGTTGAAAGCGGAACTGGCAATACGATCAGAGGCAACAGTATATACGGCAATTTTGGCGTAGGGATCGATCTCGCTCCCGAGGGTATGAACCGTAACGATTCAGGTGACGCTGATAACGGCGCCAACAAACTAACCAATTATCCTAATATAGATACGGTCGAAATTGGACCGGTAAGCAGAATCATTGGATCGTTCAATGCTGAAGCCAACAAGTCTTACCAACTCGATATCTACTTGAACGACCCGGTTGATGCCAGTAATTTCGGCGATGGCAAGAAGCTCATACAAAGCGCTCCTGTTTTACTCGATGCTGATGGGAATGTCTCTTTCTCTATTTCTGCCGTGGCAACACCCAGATCAGATCAGTTCATCACCATGACCGCGACTGATCCCGACGGAAACACATCAGAGTTTTCGCTTCCTTATCCACTGATAAAGAAACTCAGACTGCTCGATGCCAGAGGGAACCCTATAATGCGAAAAAGAATTCGCCTTTTGAACCCACATACGAATGGTGTCGCACACACTCGAGACACCATAGATTTCTTCGTCGTTTCCGATAATGATGGTGTGATTGATATTGCCGATTTAATCCAATCAACTGTCCTGTTTCCGGGTGATACTGTTGTTGTTGGCGCCGACGTTACATTGGGCGATCACCGGGGAGCGGGAGCTACGTTAGAAACCATGCATATCAGTCTCGACAATACTGAGATTGATAATAAGACTTTTCAGTTGATGTTCGATACTCTCACGGACGACAGCTTGCAGGAGATAGTCCTGGATCACAGCCACTTTGGGTTTGGTCTTGAGATCGGAATTCAGTGGGATGTGTCGGTCGAATTTAAGGATAGTCTTCTCCTCGGCATGAGGCGTACCGCGAACTACTTCTATGACCTTTTTGACGGACAGGTGACAATTGATCAGGTTCATCTGGTGGACAATTTAGATAATGGCAGACTGCTTAATCTTACCGGAGTTGTGTTTAGTAAAGATATCTTCATTACTACCAGTAACTCCCGCGGAGTAAGTGATGGTAAACCTGGTTTGATCCCGATCATCATCCCTCGCCGTTACTTCTTTGACCGCGACCAACGAGCCAACTTAAGCGCTAACGAGTATCCGATACATTTTTCGTCTTCGGAAAATTGGCGTCGCCTGGCCAACCAACTTGGCAAATATTTGTTTGGCTTTGCTAAAGAGAGCCGGCGCGTACCAGGCTCCAACTGCAGTGAGAGGTTTGACTACGGATTTATTGGTTGGCCATTCCATGAAGACAACAGCGCGTCATCGGAGATGTCAACGGCATTGGTTTACCAAGATGCAAGTTGCCGGGGTACCGAACAATATCGACAGTACGTTATGTCGTGCTGGGAGTTATTTGAAAAGAAGTTTGAAAGGACGTACGCTGGTGTTTATGTACCTGTAAACCGGCCGGGGGAAAGAACCCTGGCTGCCGGCGCCGAGCGGCTTGATGGCCCCAACGAGCATCTTTCCGGTTCAAACGTGGTGGTCAATTACAATGTTGGCAACGAAATGTTTTTTGACGACATTGCCCCTTTTCCGCCAGCAGCATTCGATGAACTCTGGATACTGGAACATGAACCGGGAATTCCTCTGGCCGGTGGTAATATGATCGTTGTACCGTTTGATAAACCTGGTGTGTCCTATAATCACGGACACACCAGTGATGATGGACGAATATGGCTGGTGGGCCTGGAACCCGGGGACAAAGTTCTGGCCGGCGGCGCTGTACGCGTTTCTTCAACAAATCTCGCCTCCGGAAGGGCTTCAAATCATCAATCTTGGCGCTACGGTTCTTGGATCGTGTCTGGAAGTGGTAGCGGCACATCGGTTACAGTGCAACCGGTCCTTGGTGATTTCCGACTTATCTGTGGCGCTTCACAACTTGACCCAACCGGGTTTGAGTACCGAATCAGAACCAGCCAGATCTTCGCAAGTAACCCAACACTTGAGTACGCAGAAGATTCTAATCAGATTGTGTTCGAGACATTCGCTTTGGCGGATTCAGTTTACTCTGCATTACTTAACACGGGCGTTTCTGCTTCTGGCAACGTTCGAATCATTGCGCCGGATACGGCATTGAATTTGTTCTTCTTTACAACCGATTACACTCTCCAGCGCTTCGGTGATTCTGTGACAGTCGGTCCGGTTCATTCTTCCGATGGAGCCGCAGAATTTAATCTGGACACTAGCAACACACTGACAAGGGCATTGGTGTTGTCTTCACCATTCCCGATTATCCGCAGCGGACTCGATCTCCTGTCGTTGCAAACAGGATCAACTCATTCCCTTGCGACTTTCCCCGCATCAACTCTCATTGGTACAAACAGTCTGACAATTTCATACAATCGCGGCGACTTTACGGGACAAACCGGCTTCACCAGCGAATCATCTGTACGGATTTTCCGTTGGAACGAACAACTTCGTCAGTGGGAACTGATTGGAGGCGAAGTTGATACTGTTTTCGGAGAGGTCTCAGTTCCAATCACAGAGCCAGGTGTCTATGCGGCTTTCACGACCAGCACGAGTTGTTGTTCAACTCCCGGCGATGCTAACAGCGACGGAAAAGTTAATATCGCCGATGTGCAATTTGTCATCTCCTGGCTGTTTGCCGGGGGCACATCACCGAGTTGCTGTTCAGAGGGCAGCGCTAATGGTGACGACAAACTAAATATTGCAGATGTTTCTTACGTCATTGCATGGTTGTTTACGGGCGGCTCTGATCCGCTCTGCGGCCCTGCAAGTTTCGGATGCTAGCGGTAGTCGGAGGCGCGTCGGCGCTCTATGTGCCAGTTGTTCCACACACCGGCGGCAAACCAGCTGCGAATATTCGAGAAATTAAGAAAGTTATGTCGGCGATGTTCACCGAGGAGCTGCCGTTGGCGTCGGCCTCATCGTTACAAAATGGTGGTGGACCAAAGGCAAAAATTCGTGAAATCAGGAACGTCACATCAGCAATATTGACTGCGCCACTGTGGTTGGCATCGCCAGCCACATCACAACAGCCGCATGAAGCGTCACAAGTCTCCAACGCCACATTCAATACTACATTATCCGAAACTGTTACTCCAGTCACAAGCCGAGCGAATACTGTGGGAGGCGCTGGGGGGTCAAAACGAACGTTATATGTCCCGGCTATTACATTATTTATAGCGTACTGACCGAGAGCGTCTGTCACTGTCGCAGGAACCTGAATCGGGGCGCCGCCCCCGGTAAGAAGCGAGACTTCCACGTTTGCGAGAGGAGACGCTCCCAATTCAATAACCGTTCCCGATATCGTAAATACCGGTACAGCAGCACCGGCAAGCGTTAGATTGATAACGGTGTCCTTCGTAATAACGACATTGGTGAACAAAACTGTGTCGGTCAGTCCAAGCGTTGAGTCCGGCTTGAATAGTAGGTCATATGTTCCGGGCGCCACGAGAAAAGCGTACGCGCCAAAATTGTCAGTTTTACTTCGTGGAAGAAACACCGTATCAGTCGTAGATGAAGCAATTACAGTCGCGCGTACACCAAGAAGGACTAAGCCCAATGAGTCTCGTACAATACCGGATACCAGCATTCCCGTATCGAGACTGACACTCAAGGCAGTGTCGATCGACAGAGTCAGGCTCGGCAATATTACAGGGACCAAACGCCGGGCAAACGGTGGCTCGATTTCAAAGTTGTATGTGCCAGGAGCTATCACTGTCCCAAATAATCCTGCGGCATCGGTGAAATCTCCGAGAAGCGGGACCCCGATCCCGGTGACAGGGTCTTTGGCGTCAATATCGACATCAATCACGGGAACAGCAGTCGAATTCGTTATCAAGCCTGTCACGCTGAGTCCCGCAATTAGACTTATGTTGAACGAGGTATCATTTACGAAAGTCACTCCTGTGAAACGCACTGGCGCAAGCTTTGTCAGGAGCGGCGGTTGAAAATCGACAGTGAAAGTTCCCAGTGGAGAAATAAAGGCAAATATTCCGGCGATATTTGTCTGATCAGGAGAAAGAAATATGTCCTCTCCGGTAATCTCGCGCTCCATGTCAATATCCACATTGGCCACAATCTGCGCGAATGGACCGGTGACAACCCCGCTGTCCAGTACACCCGCCTCCAGTTGGAAATTCAGAGTCGTATTAACCGTGACTGTTACATTTTGAACTTCCTCCGGGACCAGCCTGTCAACCAACAACGGTTCGACATCTATATCATATACACCGGGCGGTAAAATAATTGAGTAGAATCCCAAAATGTCAGAATTATCGTTCGGTGTGTCAAGTTTAAGGCCAGTAGCCACATCCACCGCGTCCAGATCAGCGTTAAAAACCGGCGCCCCTCCCGGACCTCTCACAAAACCGGACAATGTTATCGCCGGTAGCATGGTCACGTTTATCGTGGTGTCGGCCGTGATCGTCAGTGTCGGAAGCTCCACAGTAATCAATGGCTCCCCTGATACCGGTCGGTATATTATATCATACTCCCCGGTAGCAAGGACAATATCATAGAAACCAGTAATGTCGGTGTTGTCTCCCGGAGTCTCGACCAATTCTCCTGTGTTCTTATCTGTCACATTCAGGTCAATCAGTGGTATACCGACTCCCAGCGTATTACGCACAAAGCCGGAAATGATGTGGCCGGCCGCCAGTGACACGTTGACTGTCATATTACCGGCGACGGTAATCGTAGATTCTTGGAACAGCAGGCCGGTTGATGCTGCGGGTACGAACCGGAGCACGAAATTTCCCGCGGGGAAATTGCCAATCGAATAAAATCCCGCCGCGTTGGTCACAGTCGGCAAAATACCTATCGGGTTTTGGTTAGTGTCAAACAGCAATAACTGAACGCCAGCAACCGGTGCGGCTGCGGGATCGGTGACTGTTCCCGACACGGTGAACTGGGCCTCCACCGTGGCAGCGCATAAGACCGAGAACAAGGCATAACTTGCCAATCTGGCGTTGAACTTTCGATGCATCTGACTTTTGTCTCTCTTCCTCTGGGCGAAAACTTCTCCTATTCTAGTTACTGCAGAAACAACATTGTCTTGCTGGCGCTCTCCCCATTAGCGCTGATTTGGAACAGATAAATTCCACTGGCTACCCGGGAGCCGTCATCGCTGCGGCCATCCCAGAGCGGGTTATAGTATCCCGCTGATTGAAAGCCAAATCTGTAGGATCTGACTCTTCTCCCGAGGACATCATAGATAACCAGTGACACCTGTGAGTCTTTAAAAAGCGTGTACGGAAGCCGGGTTGATCCGTTGAACGGGTTCGGATAATTTTGCTGAAGCGCGAAACCGCCGGCTGTTTGCCCCGGAGTCCCAAGAAAAATGGTGAATGATGTGTCATTGAATAGCATGGCCCCGCTGATTGTCGTGGTTGATCCGGAGACACCGGATGGAGGCGTGACACTTATCGTATATACGCCGGGAGGCACAACTGCGATACCCGTGGCGATTGTCGTCGTACTGTGCGGAGTGAAGGCCGCAGCGCCAGTTGACTCGTCAGTCAGCGATATTCCATATCTCCGGGCAGGGACGCCATTTTGCTTAATAACCTGGATTGTGGCGATAATTCCTGGATTGAGCGTGACTGTTGCCACGGTCGTATCCGACAACAAAGATACGCCGGACAGCTTTGTCGCTACGTAACGACTTGTAACCGGCGGAATAAACAGAAGGTTAACCAGCCCGAATGGGACACCCGCGATATAAAATCCGCCAGCGCCTGTGCGGCCACTTTTGACTTTGATCACATCCCCTGTCGCCGTCGATTCAGCGCCGATAGCGATGTTTGCGAGTCCGTTTCCGCCCGCGTCGATAACACGTCCGGAAACATTAACCCGATTTAGTGGCGGCAATGTTACAAAAATAGTCGTGTCTGATGTAATGTTTACATTACGCAAGACATCCTGATCCAAAAGCGTTCCGGGCGGCGGGTCTATCCTGATTTCATAGATATCCGACGGGACCGCGACAGTTGTCCGGCCGTTTATGTCCGTTTTATCATGCGGAATGAACCGGCGTACGCGCGTGCTTTCGATGGTTATGTCCAAATCAGCCCTGACAACCGGGGCGCCGTTTTCGTCCTTTACCTCGACAGAGATTCTGTTTCCAGCTCTCAGCACAGTGTTAATCACAGTGTCCGACGAAATCGTAACCGAGTCCATGAACGATCCGACCAGCGGACTTCCCAGAGGCGGCAAGAATTCCATTCTAAATTGTCCCGGGGAAGCCGCAACTGAATACGCTCCAAGTGTATCGCTCTTGTTTCTGGAAAGAAATATCTTCTCCCCTGTAATAAGGCTCCTCAGGCTCACTTCAATCTTAACGGCAGGAGCGCCCAGATCATCAAGTATGAGCCCTGAGACAAGCAAGCCCGGCGAAAGCGTGACATTGATTGTCGTGTCATTCTGAATTGTCACAGCGTTAATTTCCACGCCGCGTAAACGTGATCCGGCAAGAGGGTCAAAGCGTATTCGATACAGGTGCGGTGGAACTACAATCCGATACACGCCAGTGACAATCAGCGTATCAGTGTCGTCATCCGGAGTGTACACTCTCCCCGCCCCGACTGAGTCAACATCTACGTCCACCCCGCCTACCGGCGCCCCCAATTCGTCTGAAATCAGCACGCGGCCCAGTTGACTGGACCGTGGTCCCTAAATGTCACTCTGAACGGGCTGTCGTCCCCCACATACCGTTCTGATAATCCTACATGTCACTCTGAACGAAGCCGAAGAATCGCACAGCGTCAATGGCCTGCTCCGCTCAAGGCGAGCCTAGCAGGGCGCTGAAAACTCTTTCGACCATCCCTCTGGCGCCCTTTTTATTGAAGAAAAAGAAGAAATTTGTATCTGAGGGACACCCTCAGACTCCTGGCAGAGGGGCTCAGCCCCTCTGCACTCCCCATTTTCATCAGCTCGCCAATCTGCTCGCTGGCTGTCCCTACACCGGCGGCCTGCGGGTATGCCAGTCGGTGGCCTGCTCGTAGGCGTGGGCGACGCGCAGGACCGCCGACTCCGCGAACGGCCTTCCTGCCAGCTGGAGCCCGATAGGCATGCCCTCCGACGTAAAGCCGCAGGGCACAGAA
>JADFNA010000197.1 GCA_022563625.1 Candidatus Zixiibacteriota bacterium | reverse complement strand
CAGCATCCCCGAAATCATCATCATAAGCGCCACCTTCGCGCTGGTAGCCATGTTCATGCTGCTGTTCAGCCGGGCTATCCCTCTGGTGCCGCTTTACGACATCAAGGAAGGCGACATACTGAAAACCGAGATTCAGGTCGGGCGCCGGACGGTTCCGGCGGTGTATCGGGAGGACTTGCCAACGAATTGCCGATTGACTGTAGCGCCCTGACCCCGGGTGTTTACCGAGTGCGCCTCGAGGCGGTTTTTGCCGGTGGAACGGAAACCGCGTTCACCGATCTGGCGGTAGTGCATTGAAAAAATCATGCGGGATGCATATCTTCCACCGAGCGGTTCACCGAATGGATCATACGCCCCGCTCGGACGTAACAGAAAATGAGAACAACTTACAGCCTTCGCTAGAGGGTTGTGTTAAGGAGGATACGAGAAGATAACATGACAGCGAATTATAATTACAATAGCATCCACGGGCCGTTGGTGTTTCTGGCGCTTATAGCATTCAACCCATCCCCGGCCGGCGCTGAATCCGGAGCAGTTGAATCAACGCGCATTGTTTCGGCGCAAAGTGAGATTGCCGATGCCCTGCAGGATTTACGCTATGGATCAACGGTGAATCTTGCAGCGTACACAACCGGCGGCGGCGAAAGACAGCCTATTTTTGAGCCAATTGATGATGTTGATGCCTCACGGTATAATATCGAGGGACGCAAGAGTCCGCCCAAGGCGGGAATTATGTCATTGCTGGTACCGGGGCTGGGGCAAGCGTATAACGGGTCGCATCTGGCCAAAGTCGGAGTTTTTGTCGGGGCTGAAATTGCCTTCTGGTCGCAATACGGCAGGTTCAACGGAATTGGCAATGACCGCATAAGTGAATTCGAAACGTTTGCGGATACCAGATGGAGCAGGCAGGAATATCAAAGATATCTCTTTGATCTTTTCGGGGATTCGTCGGATGCCGATAACCGATTCACTCACCATCTTCCGGGAACCGACAACCAGCAATACTATGAAATGATTGGCAAATTCCACCAGTTCTCCTATGGCTGGGCGCTGGCTGAGGGGGACACTTTTAGTGTCTTTGACTCCACTCAGCACTATGAAAGTAAACCGTATGATTCCCCTCTGCGCGGCGAGTACAACAATATGCGGGGGGCCGCTAACGACGCATTTGGCAGCCGCGATAGAATGGTCATCTTTGCGCTGGTGAACCATCTGGTGTCTTCGGTCGACGCCGCGATCGGCGCCGCACGGCATAACCGTGCGCAGCGAAGCGGACATTCAAGTTTTTCTATTTCGCCCGCCGTGGAACCGGACATTGACTGGTCGATTATACCCAAAGTCTATGTCAGTTATCATTTCTGAGGCGAGTGGAAGACATATGGTTCAGGGAAATTAACTGTAAGAGATACATGAATAGACACATAAATAGATTCATGAATATGTCCGCGCTGGCGCTTGTCCTCGGGCTGGCCTCGCAGCCTGTGTTGGCCCAGAATGTCCGGCTCAGTAGACACTGGCCTCTTAACCCGGGACTGTCTCTCCCCGCTGAGATTCTTCATTCGAAGGTTTCAACCTCTTATCAATTCGTTACGCCAGAGGTGATGTCAGGCCATTGGGGATATATGCGCGCTGAGGTCGTGGGCGTGGAAGACATGTCCCGGAGTTCAATTGATTCCGAACCGCGCAAGCTGTCAACGCTAAAAGCAATCGGCCTTTCGGCTGTTTTGCCCGGAGCCGGGCAATGGTACGCCGGTCGTCGAGGACAGGCGCGCTTGTTTTTTGGCATTGAAGCGGCCAACTGGATCAGCTATGCCGGAATGCGGATGTTCGCCAACTGGCGCCGCGATGACTTTGTCGAATACGCTGTCCAGCACGCGGGAATCAATCCCGATGGAAGAGACGACGAGTTTTTCCGGCTGCTGAACTTTTATGATAATCGCGGCGAGTACAATGCCATCGGACGCGCTTTCGATCCTGACGCTCCGTTTATTCCGGATAGACCCGAACTACAGTGGAACTGGGACTCTCCCGAGTCACGCGCCACCTACCGTCAACTCCGCAATGATTTCCAGAGCGCCGAGCGCAACGCCGAGTTTATGTTTGTCACAGCGGCCATCAATCGCCTGGTCTCAGGAATTTTCGCCTGGCAGGCGGTGAAACGGCATAACCGGCGTATCAGCCCGGATATTGAAGATGAATTTGGAATTATTCGAAATAAGCCGGCCGGGTTTTCGACACTGCGCCTGAATCGCCCCGCGCCGGGCCAGCCGGCCAGTGACGGTTTAATGCTCAGCTATCAACGCAGTTTTTGAAGCGCTAGAAACATCCACCGGCCGTCAGATCGCCCGATTTCTTTGGATAACTAACTCATTCCTTAGCATGACACTTTCCACCGATAATATGAAATCCTTCCGAGCGCTGCTTGGCACAGCGCTGATGGGCCTGGTCTGCTCAACACTGTCGGGATGCGCCTCAAGTAATTCAATTCCCCCGGCCGATGAAGGTCTCCCGGCAGTTTTGTCAAACGCGCCGGTCAGCCTGATGATCACCGCTGAGCTTACTTCAAACATATTCGGCAAACCCTTAGACGGCCCATCGGCTATTCGACAGAGCCGCGATGGTTTTGTGTATGTGATTGATCATGGCAATCAGCGCGTACTGAAATTTGATGAGGAGCTGGTCGCGCTGGCCGAACGCGGCGGGCTGGGATCATTCAAGGGAATGTTCAAAGACCCGCAGGCGCTGGCGCTGGCGTCTTCCGGATGGGTATATGTCGCGGACGCTGAACTGCTGAGTATTCAGCGTTTCGACAGCGACCTGAATGTCGGCGATGAAATCGTTTATGTTGATGATGAAGACGGTCTCAAATATGGCCGTCCGGCCGGTCTGGCGGTTTCGGTGGATAATGATGTGTGGGTGGTTGACCGGGACAGGGCGCGAATTGCGGTGTTCGACCGCTTTCACAACTTTAAGGAGTTTTTCGCTGACTATAATTCCGGCGGCGTGCGGCTTGAGCGGCCCGGAGCGGCAATTACACTTCCGGATAGGAGAATCGCCGTCTGTGACACCGAGGCCGGGCGGGTGGTTGTCTATGACGAATTCGGGACTGAACGATTCACGTTCGGCGAGAACATTCTGCGCGAACCGGCGGATATTGCCTATGATCTCTCACGACGATTCTGGGTGATTGACCGCAAACTTGAAGAGGCGCTTTGTTTTTCGCTTTCCGGCGGCTTACTCTTCCGATCCGGCCAGTTGACATCAGCATCACATTTCCGCCTGACAAGACCATCAGGCATTTGCGCGCTTGACGCTGAAACGCTGCTCATCTCCGACAGCGGGGCAAACAGGATTATCAAGGTCAAGGTTTTCTCGCTCTGAGTTTTCCGATATCCAGACAATCGGCGTAGCGCCCGGGCAGATTGACTCGCCGCCGCCCCGCTTCTATTTTGGGTCCGTGAAACACACGCTGGGATTTTTCGGACTTATTCGCATACAAAACTGCCTGATCGCCTTCTCGGCGGTGATTGTCGGCGGGTTTCTGCAGACAAGCGTCCCGGAGTACGCCGACCTGTTTCTTTTTGCAATAGTCGCCGCGCTGATATGCGGCTCCGGCAATGCGCTTAATGATATACTTGATATAGAATCTGACCGAATCAACCACCCCATCAGGCCACTGCCGTCGGGCCTGCTCACAATTCGGCAGGCGTCAATAATCGCCGTTGTCTTCGCCTCAGGCGGAATGATCATCAGCCTGTTTCTTGCTCCGCCTTTGCAACTAATCACGCTCGTGGTTTCAGCGTTATTGGTCTGGTATAATGTCAGCCTCAAGAAAACCCCGCTGTATGGTAATCTGCTGATCGCGTTTCTGGGGGCGTTGACTGTGCTTTCCGGCGGGGTCGCCTCAGGAGAGAGTATTGCGCTTTTGCCGGGTTCGGCGTTTCCGGCGCTGATGGCCTTTATGCTCCATTTTGCCCGCGAGGTTATCAAAGACGTGCAGGACCTGCATGGTGATCAGGCCGCAGGCGGGCGCACATTCCCGATTATCTCCGGCGCAAGACCGGCCCTGCGTCTGGCGGCTGTGATTCTGGCGCTGATAGTAGTAGTGAGTTTGGCTCCGCTTTACCTGGGATGGTATGGATCGTGGTACACGGTTTTGGTGATTGTCGGCGTCGACTTCCCCCTTCTCGCCGCCCTTGTTCGATTGAGAAATGAACTAACCGCCCGGTTGCTCTCAAATGCCAGCCGCGCGCTCAAATTGGCCATGATTGTGGGTCTAATTGCGGTCACTGCCGAGAGGCTCCCAGTCTTAGTTTTGATCACTCTTTGTGAATTGCGAATTGCCTGCTATTAATGAGCCAATTTGTTCGGTAGTGTTGATTCTTACCATTTGAAACCGTGCTCTCGCAACCCGATTCCGGTAGTTACGTATAACCCTTCGAAGAGCTCGGGGAGGGCTGGACGCGGGCAGGGGGCCGTTTGATTCCCCCTGGTAAGTTACCGCCCGCGTTTTGGCGGCTATTGACAATGGCTTGTGGCGCAATATCTTAGGCGTCGGCGCGCAGCGCCGAGCGACCGTTCGCTGGTCATCCGACCAAGTGACTTGGGCCCCCGAAGTAGCGGTTTCCGATTTCCACTTGGAGGAAATCTGCGAGTCCCTGGAGGGCGTGTATCAA
>JADFNA010000196.1 GCA_022563625.1 Candidatus Zixiibacteriota bacterium | reverse complement strand
TTTGCCAGCATGCCGACAGATCTAAACCCCGATGCACCGCGGCAGACGATTCGCATGCTTGACATGCTTGAAGATGAGATAAACGAAAATGCGCTCAAATATGCCAAGCTTGTTACCAATAGCGCCGATCTGGAGGATGCTCTAAAAATCAGACCGAACGACCCCAAATTCCGGGTGGCAGTTGTACACGCTCTTGAAGGCGGACATGCTTTGGGAGGCAAAATCGAGGCACTCGACAAATTCGCCGAGCGCGGCGTGGCTATGATTACTATCACCCACTTTTTTACCAAAGGTGTCGGGTCTTCGGCAAATTCCCTGCCCTTTTTCCCTGACCATGGCGCCCCACCTCCGGTACAGGGACTGAGTGATTTTGGTCGTAAAATGATTAAACGGATGGAAGAGCTGGGTATTATTGTAGATGTCGCCCACGCAACATCGACCACAGTGACAGGCATTCTGGAAAACAGTACCAGGCCGCTGGTAGCATCGCATATCTCTGCCAGAACTCTCGGCGACCACCCTTATTCCCTCTATGATGAACAGATTAAAGAAATTGCCAATCGCGGGGGTATAATCGGTGTGATTTTGATGCCTTACTGGTTGTCAAATTATAGTAATGTCCATATGTCTGATAAATACGGCTCACTAAGAGATGCCGTTAAAACTATCAGACACATTTGTAAAATTTGCGGCACTCACAAATGTATAGGCATCGGCAGCGACTTTGCCGGATACATCCCGGGTCCAAAAGAAATGCGTCAGCTGTCGGACATCCATAAACTTCGCGAACTATTACAGGACGAATTCAACGATGATGATATCGTCGAAGATATACTTGGGAAGAATGTTTCAGAATTTTTTATCAATCATTGGGGAGTTAAGGGTTAATACAACAGATGAAACTAAACAGGATTAGAGCCGCTTCAATAATTTTCACATTTTGTTTGAGTTCAAGTTTATTTGCGTTTGACGGAGTCGAACACCGACTGCTGTCTGATTCTGTTTTTGAATCGATGCTTAGCGAAACCGGCGCTGTTAACAAACATAACTCAATCTTGATTCCATTCGGCCAAAATGAAATTATAATTCCCAGAGATTTTGACGGATTAGGAACATTCGGAAAACTGGTGGCGGAATTTGCTGCCGACGACCAAAAACAGCACCGCTTTCACCGGCGGGCCGAATCTATTCTTAAACAGATCCGCCGCATTGAACCTGAAGAGCTTGAAAAATGCCTGAGTACTGCCATAAGTTGGAGCAAGGAGGAGAATTCTGATCTAAGACTGCCAAATATTGAGACGCTTCATTCGGACAATGTCATAGGTACTTATTTGATACACCATCTGGCCGCTCTTAGAATCGCAGCATTGATGGATGTTACAGACAGCCAGCAACTTTCGAAGGCTTTGGTCTGGGAGGCCATAGCCCAGGGATATCTGGCCGATTGTTTTTCAAGCGGGCATATGATTCTGCCGGTACATCATTTCATTTCTGAACTACAGAAAAAAGACCGCCGGGACGCAGACCGCCACCACTCGCTAACCGGGATATTTGTTATCAATGCCGCAGGAGATGTCTGGCAGGCGTTTGGCGACGGCGCCCTGTTATGGTATCAGCCTTCATATCAGCATCTTTTTGAAGCATGTCAATCTTCCTTGCGTGAGATTTTTCTGGTGTTCTATCAAACGCGCGGAGTTGCTCCACCGGACAGGCTGTCAAGCTGGTTTGATAAAGTTAGTCCGGACATATCTCTGGCTAAAGCAATTGACACCTGGCTGAAAGTTCAGCAACTGGACAGCCTCTATGACACGCCTGCTGCTCCGACCCTGCTGCCGACTCTGCAATATCTGCCTGTCCCTGTTGTGGCTGCCTGGAGCACAGATTCCGAAGAAATCGTCATAGACGATTTTCACAAGCGCAAGTATTACCCTCAATTGAACGAACTGTCTGGGCGTGACACCAGCCTCTACGGTATTGAGAACGATTTTCTCTTGAGCCGGGATGACTTCCCTGACTGGATGGTGGCACCTCCTCTTAAAGACAGCCTGGATGCAAATCCTCAGCAGCTAATAAAAGAGGACGTTCACTGGGCTTCAGTTGCATATGTTCAATCTCTTTCTCCGATTATCAGTTTTGAAGGTCTCACTTTTGATTTTGGCACAAGTTGGCTTATTGACCATGGCGAAATTGCTCCGTCAATTGGGCTGGGCTACGGATTCCATGATGACCTTTTTCTAATCAGAAATCTTGGAGTCGGGCTGAGATTCTACCCAAAGAGTTCAAGCAGCGCCTCTTCGGCACTTTCTACGTTTGGAGCAATACGACTAATCAACCCGGTTCAGAAAAGCCTGCTGAAAATTTTTGAAACAATCGGCGGTGAAGCCGGGGTTGTCTCTGAGCTTGAAGATGGCGGCAATTTTGGTATGAATCTCGCGGTCAGTTTACGTTCAAAGCCGCATAGCTTCAGATCAATGCATCTGGGGCTTAGTTTTGAGTTTGCCTATGAGATATTTACGTTCTTTAGTCCGACCAGAAACATACATCAGTTCAGTGCCAGATTAGTCCTGAACTAAAGTCTGGCGCGAGCCGGGCAGTCACCTATCTGTCTGTCTGACTATATCTTCAGCAGCAAATCTTAGCACGGCCCGGTAGGCGGTCCACCTCTGAATATGAAATCAACCAAATAGGTCAAATCCAGAATATTGGCAGAATCGCCATCTCCATTCACATCACTTCCCTCTGAGCAAGGACCTGGATCTCCGCTGCCGCGGAAGATAAAATCAACTAGAAAGGTTAAATCCAATATATTCGCATCAATACCATCGCCATTAACATCACCACGATTGCCAGTGCAGCATCCCGCCTCTCCGAGTGATTTGAATACATACAATACACCATCGGAGCCAAATGTAACACAAGCGATATTATTGACTCCATCATTACTGACATCTCCGACCTGAATATGCATGACATCCCCGGTCATGCTGTAACTGAACAGAGTATCACCGTTAGTACCGTCATAGACGTAGAGATAATTGTCGTCGGAACCGGCCATCACCTCCGGTTGACCGTCACCTGTAACATCCGCTACCAGAACAACGTTGACTTCGCCGCCGGTCGGATTGCTCCAGAGCAGCGCCCCGGTCGGGCCATCGTAAGCGTAGACCGTGTTGTCATTGGTAGTTCCGCCGACTACCAGATCTTCCGCATTATCACCATTGAGATCCCCGTGTGCCAGCGCGTAATTAGTCGTGGGATTAAATGAGGGAATTGTCCACAGCGGCAGATGCGTCACCCCGTCAACAACGATAATAGTTCCATTGGTGGCGCCGGATTTCTGGGTGGCAATTGCCACGTCCGGAATGCCGTCAGCGTTGGCATCAAGAACTTCCACGTGCCCGGCGTAGGCTGTTCCCACATTATAATTCCAGATTACGCTGCCATTATCACCATCTATCACCACCATTTCGCCGCTGCTTCCTCCCACAGCCGCCACCACATCCAGCGCTCCGGAGCCGTTCATTTGAGCCAGTTCAATGTCCTCTACATCTCCCGAAAATGCCACAGTTGACCAGATCTCCGTTCCGCTTTCTCCGTCAATTGCGTAGATATGATTATCCTCACTACCTGCGATAATGTCTACATTACCGTCATCGTTTAAATCGGCCGCCTGAAGACATTTTCTGTAGATGTCGTCGGTCGGTGTGGTAAACTGCCAAATGACACTGCCATCCCCTTCGTTAAGCGCAGTAACGGTGTTGTCCCAGCCGCCTGCAGCAACTTCGTCTCTGCCGTCGTTATCAAAATCACCGGTAATTACGGCAAACATATTCTCGGTGCCGACCCAGTCCCACAGTTTTGTGCCGGTCAGCCCATCGACTGCCACCACCCAGTCATCCAGCGACGCCACCGCCAGCACATCCATATATCCGTCTCCGTTCAAATTACCGATAGCCAGAGCATTGCCATATTGACCAAAGTCGTACTCCCACCAGAGTGGTGTGATAACCGATTTTAGCGCCCAGACGGATTTGCCCGGATTGGGAGGTAAGCCTGTGTTTGCGGCACTGCCTCCTGCAGCAACGTCCATGGTGCCGTCGTCATCAAAATCACCCACCCCGACCGATGAGATTAATCCGCCCACGGCATAATACCAGCGCCTTTTGCCGTCGGCTGCTTCCAGCACCTGTACACGGTTATAAGTGGAGGCGATGATGTTTAGATTACCGTCGCCTGTCACGTCTCCGAAGGCCAGGACCCGGGGAAACCCGTCAAGGCTGTCTGATATCCACATGGGAGTGTTGTTACCTCCATCGAACGCAATCACGTTGCGGGTGGCCAGATTGTTACCAACAATCAGGTCCAAATCCGTGTCGCCATCTATATCATATGTATGCAGTGTAATATCACCGTTAACATGGTCCATCGTACCAATATTGTACGACCACTCCAGAACACCATCAGCCGCATTGCGAACAAAGACAATTCCGGAATCAGTCCCCGTTGCGCCGCCAAATACCGCTTCAAGCTGGCCGTCGTTGTCGATATCGGCCACCAGAACACTTAGCACATTTTAATTTACGACTGAATCCCAGATTACAGCACCGTTGGTCCCATCAAGAAAGCCGCAGTGATTGTCAAAGTTAGCAAGGTATTCGTGCGCGTAAGCAACATCGTCAA
>JADFNA010000195.1 GCA_022563625.1 Candidatus Zixiibacteriota bacterium | reverse complement strand
CCGCTCGCAGTTGTCGCCATCGGAGGCAACGCGTTGGCTCGCGAGGATGAGGACGGCACCTTCGATGAGCAGTATCGGCGCGCCATCGCCATGGCCGAGTCTCTGCGGTGGATGATCGTCGACGGGTGGCGCCTCGTCATCGTGCACGGCAACGGCCCGCAGGTGGGCAATGCGCTATTGCGGGTTGAGTCCGCCGCTGGTAAAGCCCCGATTTTGCCGCTGGGAATCTGTGTCGCCGACACTGAAGGCGGCATGGGATATATGATTGAACAGTGCCTGCAAAATGAATTGCATTTTGCCGGGCATGACCGGGAAGTCGTGACTATTGTCACACAGATGCTGGTTGACAAAAGCGATCCGGCCTTTGAGAATCCTACCAAGTACATCGGGCAGTTTTATTCCGAAGAAGAATCGAAGAAACTTGCCCGTGTGCGCAAGTGGCAAATGAAAAAAGACGGCGAGCGCGGCTGGCGGCGCGTGGTCGCCTCACCGGCCCCGCTTGGCGCTGTCTGCGCCGGGATTATCAAGCGCCTGGTGGAAGAGGATGTGATTGTGATCGCCGCCGGTGGCGGCGGGGTGCCGGTCTATCATGATGATCATCGCCTGCTGGAGGGCATTGACGCGGTCATAGACAAAGACCTGGCCGCTGCTGTAGTGGCTAAAGAGATTGGCGCTGACACACTGCTGATTCTGACTGATGTACAAAAAGTGGCGCTGAACTTCGGCAAAGAAAACCAACAAGACCTCGATCATATCAGCGCCAAACAGGCGCAGGAATACTTCGACCAGGGCCATTTCCCCAAAGGCTCAATGGGTCCAAAAATCCGCGCGGCGATCAGTTTCCTGAACTCCGGCGGCAAATGCGTTATCATCGCCTCAGTTGAACAAGCTTCTGAAGCCCTGGCTGGAAACGCAGGGACACGAATAATTCCGTAACCCCACCCGTAGGGGCGGACCCATGCGTCCGCCCGGTTCGAGTAGACCTACCGATCTGGCGATTGACGAGTTGGTTATGAAGGCTTAAATTACATCTAGAACCCTTCCCTAGAAGGGCAGGCCACCAAGGCCAACATTTTCAAAGTTTTCGCTCGATAGTCTTTTCCACAATAACTCCATCTAACTCGTGCTTGTAGATTATGTATGAATCCTTAGTAATATTTATTGATCTCTCAGGTCCGTCCTGGAGGTAGTGTTTTATGCGCTTGATAGTGCCGACTCCACCGATTTCGCTTTGTAGACTGCCCATAATGCCTAAAATCGGACTCAGAACTATGAAAGTAGTGTCAGAAGCCTCTAATAAGTCATATCTCCGTCTAAATGAATAGTAAATTGCGACTACATAAATACCCTTTAGTCGTTGCTGAATTGCAATTAGATCCTTATAACGATTGTCCTTCTTTGGTGGAAATTGATAGGCCATAATGAGGAGCAATGGTATTCTGGGAGAAAGGTCATGTTCATCGTTCGGTTTTAGAGTTAGCCTAGGCCAGATTTTTTCTCTGGGAGTTCGAGTTGTACCGCCATAGTATGCTTGACGTACACGGTGCTGTCCATAGGAATAGATATCTCGCTCGTTAACTAGCAGGAGATCCATTTGTATGTTTACATTATCAGTAGTATCCTTGCCGAGATTCGATATGCTGACCGAGAACTTTTCGGTGATGCCTCTGCTGAGTTTCGTGTGTATGTGAAGTACGGGAGGTAGGGAAACTCTAAGTTGTTCACTGAGTAAAGATATTTGTTTTATGGAAACTCTAAGTTGTTCATTGAGTAAAGATATTTGTGTTGTCGTTTGCGATATACCTATCAATATGAAAACTATCAACAGAGTTGTGGGGATTAACCCCGAATAAAGAGAATGATTCTTACAGAACCTAAGGAAACTCCGCCAGTGTCTTTTTGATGTATATGTAATGAGCATAGTGCAGTTATTCTCTCTTCACATGTAAGGTTACAAATACTCGGAGTCGATGGCAAGCTTTGCCTCTACGAACCACTAATCCTGCTATGGCGTGACCTAAGTCTCTGAGACGTCCCGCTTGCCCAATCCCTGTGGAATCCTTACTCTACCTTCATGCCAGCCTCAACACACATATCAGAGAAAGCTATCAAGGCTATCTCCAAGCTTGGCAAGCTGTATGAAGTTGGCGGGGCTGTGCGGGATGATTTGTTGGGTTTACCGGATGCTGGGTATGACCGGGACTATCTGGTGACCGGGGTGAAGATTGATGATCTCATCGGCGCGCTTGAGAAGACCGGGCGGGTGGATGTGGTTGGTAAATCGTTCGGGGTTATCAAGTACACCGAGTTTAGCAAAGCTAATGGTGAATCGGTCTCGAATACTTTTGACATCGCCCTGCCGCGTGTCGAAACCAGCCACGGACATGGGCACAAAGAGTTTACCGTCGAATATGACCCGGACATTCCTATTGAAGAAGACCTCGGCCGGCGGGATTTCACGGTCAACGCTATGGCCCGTTCTGTCACTGTCGGCGAAGTGATTGATCCATATGGCGGCCGGGAAGACTTGAAAAATTATACATTGCGCATGGTGGCGCCAAACTCGTTTGCTGAAGACCCACTTCGTATGCTGCGCGGGGCGCAATTTGCGGCCCGCTTTGACCTGATCATCGAAGGGGATACCTGGAGCGCCATGCGCGAGAACGCAGAGTTGGTGAAAACAATTTCCGCCGAGCGTATCGCCGAGGAATTGAACAAACTCTTAACCAAAGCCCGCCGGCCCTCGGCCGGCTTTCGGATTATGCGCGAAACAGGACTGCTGGAACATATACTGCCGGAACTCATGCCGTCTGTCGGCTGTGATCAGCCCGGCGGGTATCATCGCTGGAATGTTTTCGAACACACCCTGCGCGTACTCGACGCCGCCCCTGTCACTGACACATCATTGCGCCTGCGCCTGGCCTGCCTGTTTCATGATATTGAAAAACCGCAATGCAAGCGCGAGGTCGAAGGCGGTGTGACTTTTTACGGGCACGAAACCCTCGGAGCACAGACGGCAGCCAGGGCCATGAAACGACTGCGTTATTCGCACGAACTAACGGCTGAGGTTTCCACCCTGGTTGAGCGGCATATGTTCACCACAGATGTCACCGACAAAGGACTGCGGCGCCTGGTCCGCAAAGTTGGCGTCGATTTGATTTTCGACCTGTTGGAATTGCGCCGGGCGGATGTTATCGGACAGGGCATGGGCGGATCGACTGATGATGTCGATGTTTTCGAGGCTGAGATACGCGCCGAACTGGAACGCAAGCCGCCTTTTGGCCGCTCCGATCTGGCGCTGAATGGAAGCGATTTGATGCGGCTTTTTGATTTGCCGCCCGGCCCGTTTCTGGGAGATATTCTCGACCATCTGCTGGAAATGGTCCTGGACAATCCCGACGATAACACTCCAGATCGACTCACGGCTATCGCTAGAGAGTTTCTGGAAAAATCCCGCCAATAATCTTCGTTTCCAGCCCTCCAATCCTTGCCAGCGGCGCGAAAATTCGTTAGTTCACAACTGCGGTGACAAATAGATAAAATTACTACACATGTATATTATTGGAGACCAGCAAAGACGATGAAGATTCACGAATACCAGGCCAAAGAGCTTTTTCGGGCCGCCGGCATTCCAGTTCCCCCGGGGCGCGTGGCCACCACTGCAGCCCAGGCGGAAAAATTCGCCACCGAGCTGGGAGCGCCGGTGATGGTCAAGGCTCAGCTCCATGTCGGCGGACGCGGCAAGGCGGGCGGTGTGAAATACGCTAAGACTGTCGCCGACGCCAAACAACACGCCGCAAACATTCTCGGCATGGACATCAAAGGACTGAAGGTCAAGAAAGTCTTGATTACTCCCGCCTCTGAGATCAAGAGCGAATCGTATGTCGGGATTATTCTTGATCGCGAAACGAAACGCCCGGTGATTATGGTTTCCGCCGCCGGCGGAATTGACATTGAGGAAGTCGCCGCCAAAACGCCGGACAAAATCCACAAGCTGGCGGTTGATCCAATTGCCGGACTGCGCAGCTATCAGGCGCGCGAACTGGCGCTTACACTTTACAAAGACATTGCGCAGGTGCGGCAGGCCACATCAATAATCAGCAAAATGTATGATCTGTATTGGAAGTTTGACGCATCACTTGTTGAAATCAACCCGCTCATCACTGACGAAACCGGGGCGGTTATTGCGCTGGACGCAAAGTTCAATGTCGATGACAACGCGCTCTATCGACAGCCGGAAATCGCAAAGATGCGCGACCTGGATGCCGAAGACCCGGCGGAGGTTGAGGCGCGTGAGGGTGGTCTGTCGTTTGTTAAACTCGAAGGTAACATCGGCTGTATTGTCAACGGCGCCGGGCTGGCGATGGCCACAATGGACCTGGTCAAGCGCTATGGCGGCCGGCCGGCGAATTTCCTGGACATCGGAGGCTCATCAAATCCGGAAAAAGTTGTGACCGCGATGCGTATCATTCTACGCGATCAGAATGTGCAGGCGATACTGTTTAACATCTTCGGCGGCATTACGCGCTGTGATGATGTCGCGAAAGGTATTGTCATGGCCTTTGAGGAACTGAAACCGCGTGTGCCGGTTATCGTTCGCCTGACCGGCACCAATGAGAAAGAAGCGGCCCGGATGTTGGAGTCGGTAAAGATTGATAACGGAGCGGAGACGCTCGATGATGATGTCAAGCGCACAATAGAATTGGCCGGCAAAGCGGCGCCCGCACA
>JADFNA010000194.1 GCA_022563625.1 Candidatus Zixiibacteriota bacterium | reverse complement strand
GATCGGCCGCGAACCGGTGGCAATGATGATATTTTCTGTCTTTAGAATCGTTTCGCTCTCATCATCAGCGTTGACCGTGACTTCATTCTTGCCCGTAATAGAGCCAAAGCCATTGTAGACATCCACGCCGTGGGACTTCATCAGCGAACCCACTCCTCCGGTCATGGTCGAGACGATCTTGCTCTTTCTGGCCAGCATCGCCGGCCAGTTGATACGAGGCGGGGTTGCCAGGTCAATCCCTATTTCCGAGGCGTGTTTGAACTTTTCAAAGGTCACTGCAGAGTTAATCAGAGCCTTACTGGGAATACAGCCCCGATTCAAACAGACCCCGCCCAGCTCATCCATCTCCACCAGGGCAACCTTTGCCCCTCTCTGACGGGCGTGAATCGCCGCCGGGTAGCCTCCAGGCCCCCCGCCGATTATGACTACTTTATATTTATCCGCTGCCATTTTCTTTCCGTTTTCTTTGATCGACAATTCAGACGCGACTTCGAAGGGGCCTGGTTTCAGGCTGCCCCCCTGGTATCGGCCGCCAATATAGAGCATTTGCCGCTTGAGGTAAACGTCAGGATGGACGTCTGCACGGAAGATTTAGCGGAGCCTGTTTTAGGTGAAAAATTTCTCGTAATTTGCCCCAAAAACAGCCGGCAGATCTTGACAAACCGCTCCAAGCATGTATTATCGGTGGTCTTTACTAAACTTCTTGGCATGTTTTAGTAAACCACCAAAATAGCCTGCCCCGGAAAAGAAAGTCATAGGACACAGGAAGTTTACATGCGGCTGGAAATAGGACAGAAAATCAAGGGCATGCGTCTCTCGGCCGAATTGACCCAGGCCGAGCTGGCCGCCCGCGCCAGTCTCTCAAAGGGCTTTATCTCGCAGATAGAGCATGACAATGTTTCTATTTCACTTGATTCACTGGTGGATATTCTTGACGCCCTCGGCAGCACCATAGTCGAGTTTTTTTCCGAAGGGGAGTCGCCAAAAGTTGTCTTCTCACCCAAAGACCGCATCCCTGTTTCCGGCCGGGGAGCGTCGCGCTTTGAGATTCTGGTGGCCGGTTCAACCAACAACGAAATGGACCCGTTTTTTGTGAGGTTCGTACGCGGTGAATCTTTTGAAACAGAAGAGCCGCATGTAGGCGAGGAGTTTGGTTTTGTCCTTTCCGGCGCGTTGACGCTGGAGTTGTCCGGCAAGAAGCAAAGAGTTTCGGCAAAGAGCTGTTTCTACTTTGAGTCAAACCAGCCGCACCGGCTGCTGAATACAAGTGAAAGAGATGTGTCGTTCATCTGGGTGACGGCTCCGCCGCAGATGTAGCGTTTGTACACGATAGACAGGGACAGTTTTCAGACAGTAGATAGTATCGGACAGGAATTGGGTGAGATTATGAAAAAACTCGGAAGACATGTCCTAGCGGAGTTCACGAACTGCGATCGTACACTCCTCAATAGTATTGAGAAAATCGAAAAACATCTCACCGAATCCGCGCGCCAATCGGGCGCAACCATAGTCAAATCCGTTTTTCACCGCTACAATCCCCATGGCGTTTCCGGCGTCATTGTCATCGCCGAATCTCACATCTCAATTCACACCTGGCCCGAATACGGCTATGCCGCTGTTGATTTTTTTACCTGTGGTGAAAGTGTTGACCCGATGCGCGCCTGCGGCTACCTGCGTAATGCGCTGTGCGCCGGGGAAGCGCAGATCACTGAAATTGCGCGGGGGATTCCTTCAGCGTCCGATGAGATTCTGGCGCACAAACCTGAGAGCGCCGAGATCAGAACACTGGAACCGGCCGGTTAGCGGGTCCGCGCCCGCCGGACAATGAAAAGTCAGCGCTAGCCAGAGAGTGAGTGGAGATAAAATCTAAGTGAAAGCAATCAGCGTTTGTGACATAGCAGCCTCACGCAGCCGCGTCCAGTTTGAGGCGGCTCTGGCGGAATATCGAAGCCAATCTATTGAAGGCCCGGCTCTTTTTCTTTCTCGCCAGCGTGTGCGCCAAAACCTGCGTCAACTGTCAGCGGCGCTTCCGGGTGTGGCAATCCACTATGCAGTCAAATCAAACGACCATGCTGCCGTATTGCGGGCAGTCATCGAGGAGGGACATCGGTTTGACATCAGTTCGGTCCTGGAAATTGAACGTGTGACAAAGGCCGGGGCCGATCCCGCAGACCTGTTGCACACACATCCGATTAAGTCCCTCAGCGAAATCTCCGGCGCAATCGAGCGTGGCGTGACTACTTTTGTGATTGACAACAGCGACGAAATCAAGAAGTTCATCCCTTATCGCAATCAGGCCAGCCTGCTGGTGCGCTTTCGAGCGGGCAGCGCCGAAGAAAGCGCCGATATGGTCCAGTGCAATCTCTCCTACAAGTTCGGCTGCGGTACCGATGAGATCATCAGCCTTGTTCAAGAGATAATCTCGTCCGGCATCGGCTATGCCGGTCTCGCTTTTCATGTCGGATCACAGTGTCACAGCGTTGAGCCATACCTGACAGCCGTGAATATCGCCTCGGACAAAATCACCGAGTTAGTCACTGCCGGAATCGAAACAGGTCTGCTGGATATCGGTGGCGGGTTTCCTGTTGAATATACTGAACAGATCCCGCCCATTGATGAGTTCTGCCGCCCGCTGCGGCGAGCGCTTGACTCACTCTTGCCGAAAAGCCTGCGTGTGATTTGCGAACCCGGGAGATTCATCTCGGCAACGGCAGCGACACTGTTGGTAAATGTCATTGGCAAGTCATGCCGGAGCGGCAAGCGCTGGTATTATGTCGATGACGGCGTCTATGGCACATTCTCCGGCCGCATCTACGATCATTGCAGTTATCAGACACTGACCAACAGAAACTCCTCCTGGCTGCCTTCAGTCCTGGCCGGTCCGACCTGTGATTCAATAGATATTATTTACAAGAGCATCCTGCTTCCGCCGCTGGATATTGGTGACACATTGGTTTTCCCGGCGCTGGGGGCCTACAGCACTGTTTCGGCCTCGCAGTTCAACTCACTCACACAGGCCAAGACAATCGTTATCGATTGAGACAGTATCGACTGTAAAAGCCGCTGAGTTACGACATGTCCAAGAAAAGCAAAGCGAATGGCCGGGTGGTTTCTGAACCGGGCATGGATAACACGCTCAATATGTGGTACACGGAACTGCATGAGAACCATTCGGGAAATATATTCAGAGTTGAGCGGACGCTGGAATCCACACAGTCGAAATTTCAGCGAATCGATGTTCTGGAAACGACCGGACTGGGCAAGGCGCTTGCGCTCTATGGTTCGTTGATGGCCGCCGAGGGCGACCACAACGCCTACAATGAAATGCTGGCCCATGTGCCGCTTTTTTCGCATCCGGCGCCGGCAAACGTCTTGATAATCGGCGGAGGCGACTGCGGGTGCCTGACCAATGTTCTCAAACACCCGCAAGTGAAACGGGCCACAATGTGCGAAATTGACAAAATGGTTGTCGAAGTCTCACGGCGGAACTTTCCAAAACTCACCAGAGGCCTGGATGATTCGCGTGCGAAAGTGATGTTCAAAGACGGCAAGAAGTTTCTGGAAACAACCGAAAAGAAATTCGACGTAATCCTTCTGGACCTGTCTGATCCGATCGGCCCGGCCGCCGAACTGTTTCAGAAATCATTCCATCAGACGGTGTATGACCGCCTGAACGATGACGGTATCCTTGTCGCACAGTCTGAATCTCCGTTTTTCAATCAGGAAACTGTGCGCAACATGTTCGCTAATCTGAGTGAGATATTCCCGCTGGTGAAACTGTATTTGTGCCATATGATAATCTATCCCTCGGCGCTGTGGTCATTCGCCTTCTGCTCCAAACAATATCACCCGCTGGACAGCTTCGACCACAACCGATACCGCAAACTGGCCCGCTCAATGAAAAACGAATACTACAACGACGACGTCCACTTTGGTTCTTTTGCGCTCCCGCAGTTCGTGAAAAAACTTGTCACTCTTTGACCGGCGCCACAGTGAAACATCGGATGGCTTCCACGGTCTTAATTATCCAGCTTCACGCTATAGAAACCCCTGGCCGCATCGCTGAGTATCTCACAGAAAAACATATTTCGTTTGAGGTTGTCCATCCCTATGCCGGAGACAAACTTCCCCGGCCAGACGATCAGCAGGCGATTATTTCACTGGGTTGTCCCAACGATGTCCCCTCTTTCATGGATGAAGACTGGAGCGAGCGTCTGTTTCACTATATGGACCAGGTTCATGCATCAAGACCGCCGTATCTCGGATTGTGTTATAGTTCACAACTTTTGGCCGCCAATCGCGGCGCCGCGGTTACCCCGGTTGGGGTAAAAGAGATTGGTGTCTATGAAGTGACACTAAACGAAGATGGCCTGGGCGATCCGCTTTTTGCCGGTTTCCCGGAAACATTCTCGGTTTTTCAATGGCACAGCGATATGTTCGGCATTCCGGTCGGCGCTGCGCTATTGGCGCGATCGGAAATTTGCGCGCATCAGGCGTTTCGCAGCGGGAATAATTGGGGCCTGCAGTTTCATCTGGAGGCCGATCCTGTCAAGCTGCCAATTTGGTGCGATGAATACGCCGACGAATTACCTGACGTTGGCAAAAGCGCTGAAGCTGTCCTGGCTGAATTCAAACAGGTGGAAAAAGAAACGCGGCGGCTGTGCTACGGGTCGCCGCGTCATCTCTAAGAGCGCTGCGGCAAACCGACAGTGAGAGAGAGCGCCTGATTTGGATA
>JADFNA010000193.1 GCA_022563625.1 Candidatus Zixiibacteriota bacterium | reverse complement strand
CGGGCGGGCAGTTAATATCAACGCACAAATGGCGGCGCTGGAACTCTCAGTTGACAAAGACTGGATGCGCTTCAAAGTCTCTGCCTTTTACGCCTCCGGTGACAGCGACCCGTCGGACAACAGCGCCGGAGGGTTTGATGCGATAATCGACCGGCCGTTTTTCGCCGGCGGGCCATTCAGCTACTGGAATCTGGTCGGTCTGCGCCTGCAGGGAGTCGGGTTGGTCCACAAACTCAGTATCCTGCCGACACTTCGCAGCAACAAATTTGAGGGCCAGGCTAATTTTGTGAACCCCGGTTTAATTTTGTTCAATATCGGCTATGACGGAGAGTTGACAACCAAACTCAAGACAACAATCAACGTGAGTTATCTGGGCTTCGCCCACACCGAGCCGCTGCAAAACTTTCTGAACCAGCCGAATATCGGCAGCGAAATCGGCCTGGATTACAGTCTTGGATTCATCTACCGGCCGTTCTTGAATAATAATGCGCTGTTTACTCTTTCGGCGGCGGCGCTGACACCATATACCGGATTCATCGACATTTATGACACAAAGACGACGCAGTTCGCGTTAGCTGCTTCTCTCACACTGACGTACTAACGGACATGTGCCTCAAGGATTACGAGAATGCGATTTGCTAGGGGAAAATCAAAACACCGGTTGTTGAAAATTGCCACCGGATCGGCGCTCGCCGGATATGCGCTATTTGTGAGTTTAACTTTCCATGCTCAGGCGCAAAGGTCGGACGGTGAATCCTCATCCGGTCTCAGCCAGGATGATGTTCAGCGAAACAGCGCAGGATGTCTGAATTGCCACTCAGGTATTGAAAAGATGCACCAATCAGAAGCTGTCAAGCTGGGCTGTGTTAACTGCCACGGTGGTGATGCGTCGGCCTCTGAGATGGACAAAGCGCATGTGCGCGCCAAATATCCCGAGCGCTGGAAAACTTCAGCCAATCCCGAGCGCTCGTATACTCTGCTCAATGAAGAATACCCTGAGTTCATTAAATTCGTGAACCCCGGAGATCTCAGGATCGCAGATGAAACATGCGGGTCATGCCATGCCGAAGAAGTATTGAATGTTAAAAAGAGCATGATGACAACCTCGGCTCTCTTTTGGGGCGGGGCGGCTTATAACAACGGTATTATTTCAACAAAACACTATATACTGGGTGAGAGTTACAGCCGCGACGGCGTCCCGCAACAAATCAATACTGTCCCGCCGCCGACCGAAGAGGAGCTGGCGCGCGGTGTCCTGCCGACACTCCTGCCTCTGCCGCGCTGGGAAATCACCCAGCTGGGTAATTTGTTCCGCACATTCGAACGTGGCGGAAAACTTTCACGCATCAATCCCTCGGACATAGGCTCACCAAACCCATTCGAAGAACCCGGCCGGCCGGACATGAAACTCGGCGACCGGGGACGCGGCACACAGCTTCGCATCAGCTCACCGGTCTTGAACCTCCAGAAGACACGGCTGAACGATCCTCATCTGTCGTTTCTGGGCACCAATGATCATCCGGGCGATTATCGATCCAGTGGCTGCACTGGCTGCCATGTCGTGTACGCCAATGACCGCTCGCCTGTGCATTCCGGTCCCTATGCGAAGTTCGGCAATGAAGGACACAGCATGACAGCCGACACTACAATCGCCAAAGACGAACCGGGGCATCCTCTGTTACATAAATTCACCCGGGCCATTCCCTCCAGCCAGTGTATGTCGTGCCATATGCATCAACCGAATGCGTTTATCAATACATTCTTCGGGTATCAGATGTGGGACTATGAGACTGAAGGCGAACATATGTATCCTGAAGAGCAGCAATACTTATCCACTCAGGAATCTTTTGATGCGCTTTCATCAAACCCTGAAGAGGCGGTGTTGCGCGGCAAGTGGGGCGATCCGGAGTTTCTAAAAAAAGTAGCCGACTTGAACCCGTCACTCACAAAAACTCAATTCGCGGACTATCACGGCCATGGATGGTTATTCCGCGCCGTGTTCAAGAAAGACCGCAAGGGACAGTTGCTGGATAAAGACGGCGAAATCGTGGATTGGGATGACAAACACAAATTCCACGGCGTCGTTCCAATTGAATCAGACGCATCGCCATACTGCGACTCAGCCTGTCAGAATTCACAGAAGGCCGTTCATCTGAACGATATTCATGCGGAAAAAGGCATGCACTGCGTTGACTGCCATTTCAAACAGGACAATCACGGCGACGGTAAATTGTACGGCGAGTTTCATAACGCAATAGAGATTCAGTGCCAGGACTGTCATGGAGATATAAACTCACGCGCAAATCTCAAAACCAGCGGCCTGGCGGCGCCCGCTGGCGGGTTCGGACTGGCCGAACTGGTCACCTCCAAAAAGCTCAAGCGTTTTGTGAAGCGCGGCAAGAAAATTATCCAGCGCTCCATGCTGCACGACTCGCTGGAATGGACAATCCCGCAGGTGATGGATATTGTCGATCCGAACTCTGAGTTTTTTAATGAGAAAGCAATGCGGGCCAAACTCGTTACGAAGTTTGGCGAAAACTTCAAAAAGGGCGGCAACAAAGACCTGCTGGCCCATGCCAGTTCGAAAGTGGAATGTTACACCTGCCACAGCTCGTGGGTCACAAACTGTTTCGGCTGCCACCTGCCGCAGCAGGCGAATTCGAAAACAGACATGCTGCACTTTGAAGGCGGCGAATCTCGCAACTGGACCAGTTACAACCCGCAGGTCGTGCGCGATGGCGGCTACATGATTTGTATCAACGCCACTTCCAAGGGCAACAAGATCGCGCCCGCGCGTTCTTCAAGCGCCTTGATTCTCAGTTCTCGCAACGCCAATCGTGAACAGGTGTACTTGCAGCAACCGCCGATCTCTGTGCCGGGTTACAGCAGCCAGGCCTTCAATCCGCATTTTCCGCATACTGTGCGCACCACCGAAACAAAAGCTTGCGTGGACTGCCATGTCTCAACCGGCAATGACAACAACGCCTGGATGGCGCAGCTATTGCTGCAAGGGACAAACATGGTGAATTTCATGGGGAAATTCGTTTATGTTGCAACCGGTTCTCGTGGATTTGAGGCGGTTGAAGTCACTGAAACCGACGAACCACAGGCGGTGATCGGAAGCTACCTGCATAGCCTGGCGTATCCCGATTACTATGCGGCGCATCTGGAGCGCGAGCGGGAATTAAAAACGTCATATCATCACAGTGGCGATATTTTGAGCATACAAATGCGCGGTGAATATGTATACACTGCCAACGGTCCCGGCGGGTTCCGCGTCTATGATGTGGCCAATATTGACAACAAAGGATATTCTGAACGGATTGTGACCGCTCCGGTTTCACTGCTGGGGCAAAACACTCATGTTTCGACGCAATTCGCGACAGCCGTGGCGCTGCCGACAAACATGCCGATTGACACGCGCCGGGTCCACCGCCCGGAAAACCAGGAACAATGGCCGATTCATCCGTCATATAGTTATGCCTATATCACCGACAAATACGAGGGTCTGATTCTGGTTGATGTTATGAACCTGGTTGACGGTGAACCGCGTAACAATTTCCTCGAGCGGGCGCTGACATTCAATCCCGCCGGGGCGCTTGACGGCGCAGTAAATCTGGCAATTGCCGGAAATTATGTGTACATTTGCTGTGACGCCGGATTAGTCATCGTGAACATCAGTGATCCCCTCACCCCGGTAATCGCCGCCACAATTACGGCTCCGTTGATAAAAGATCCGCGCGCAGTGGCGGTGCAGTTCCGTTACGCATTTGTCTGTGACGCACAAGGACTGCAAACGATTGACATCACGAATCCCGAAACTCCGGCGCTGGTACAAAACAATCTGATAGCGCTCTCAGACGCTAATGATGTGTATGTGGCGCGCACCTATGCATATGTGGCCGCGGGCGCCGATGGCCTGGTAATTGTTGATGTGGAAAATCCCGAGAAGATGTTTGTCCAGCAAACATTCACTGACAACGGCGCTATAAATGACGCGTATGGAATAAAAGTAGCCTCGACAAACGCCAGCATCTACGCCTATTTGGCCGACGGGCACAACGGACTCAGAGTAATACAACTGACATCACCAAAAGACACACCGGGCTACCTCGGTTTCAGCCCCACGCCGGACCCGAAGTTAATCGCCACCCGTCACACGCACGGCCCGGCCCTGAGCGTTTCCAAGGGGCTTGATCGTGACCGGGCAGTGGATGAAAGCGGAAATCAGGTCAGTGTCTTTGGCCGGCTCGGATCACGCCCGCTTAATCTCGAAGAACAGCGGAAAATGTACCTGCGAAACGGAAAAATCTGGAGAGTCGGAACAGACGGCAGTGTCCATTTGGCGCCACTTGTCCCGGCTCCGGGGAACCGGGCTAATCCGTAGAGAATACTATGCCAAACGACCACCCACAACATGATCATCGCCGCGCTCCGCTTTGGTTGTCTCCGGCTTTTGTCATTCGAGTCTGCGCGGCGCTGGCGCTGCTATGCGTGACCGCTTACGCGCAACATCAAACACTCGGACCGGGAAGCTGCGGAAGGGGTAAAACGAATTGCCATGACACAGATTTTAAGTGGTGGGACTCTGACCCGCACAGTACATCCATTGACGCGCTCTATGATGACCTGGAAACTGCCGAAAAGTACGCCGAGTTGTACGGTATTGGCGCGGCCAATTTGTTCTCGGGAACATCGGCTTGCATGACCTGCCACGGCACTGTCGTGAGCGGCGCTGAA
>JADFNA010000192.1 GCA_022563625.1 Candidatus Zixiibacteriota bacterium | reverse complement strand
TGCGATAAGGAAAGTTATGTCTGCAATGTTCACCGAACCGTCATCGTTAGCATCGCCGGGGTCAATGCAACATACGAGTGAGACCCCGGGGAAGGCGCCCATGTCATTTCGGGAACCGTCCGGATCATTGAAGGCGGGGTCGGGGTTACCTGCGTTAATTGCCGGGGAGCCGGGCAGGAGAAAATAGTCGAGGATTGTAGGGTCTGCGAACAGTGGATCCGCAGAAATAGATCCAAGACCCGGCCCGAGTGGGGCGGCATAGTCTGGTGTGTTATTCCAGATGTCGTTGTAACTTAGTTCACAGAATTCGCCGGTAATTCCCGCGCCTGATGAATTTGTAACAATATTGCCGCTAAAGACAGCGCTTCCGCTTTGTGATGACACCCCGATGTCATTCATGTCAAAAGTATTATTCAAAATTAGTGGGGAAGAGGAATTGTCCACCTCAATGCCTGTTAAATTGTTTTGAAACAGATTGAGCCGTATGATGGGTTGAGAATTATCCCCAGTCACGAGAATCGCTGGACCTGAGGACGATAGACTGGATATGAAGAAGTTACCGCTTATCTCGGGAGAGGAACCATTTGTAATCTGAATGGCGGCCATTGGGTTGTCAATTCCTGTAATGGTGAAGCCACTGAAAAGCGTAAGTGAGTCCTCGACACTGCCGAACTGAATTCCTCCTCCGTTAAGAACTGGAGGGGTGGGATTAGAAACGCCAATAAGCTTTATTGATCTGCCATTAAAATTAAAAAAGTCCGGGTAATTTCCTGACGATACCAGTATTGTATCTCCCTCCGCTGATGATACAAGAGCAGTTCTAATTAGAGGGAAGTCCAATGGAACACGTACGCTGCGTGACTGTCGCGTGTGAAAGAGAACGCTATCGGACCACTCGGAGAATTCCCATCCATCAAACGAGCGAACGCGGTGCCAATACATTGAACCCGGCGACAGCCCTCCGATGTATTCCGACGTTATAATTCCTGCCGGACTGGAAAATCCGCCTTCGGAATAAACGAGTTGTGTTAGCGCAGGGTCGGAGTATAGTTCAAATTCATATGTCAACGGATCGTTGTCCAGGTCAAACGAAGCGAATGCTTTCAATCGAAGCGCGTCGAATACTGCGGAATCCTGTTCAAGTGGCGCCGAGGGACGCCCAACTGAGGGTCGATCATTTTTGTGGAAGAACACTTCTGCCCATCCACCCCAGCTTGAGCCATTGAAAACGCGCACCCGAGCGTAGTAGTCCGTCCCGCCTGTCAGTGGCGTTCCTGCATAGACCACTGATGTATCAGACGAAAACACCGGGCCGGGACTCCAATTTTCGGCTACTGACCAGTCGAGGTCACTTCCAACTTCGATCTCAAAGGCAGTTTGGGTGGCCGTAGTATCGACATATGACCAGAAAATCGTGGGTGTAAAAGTGATCATACGCGGAGGAAATACAGGCCCTAGATTTAAGAGTTCGGGAAAAGGGAGTGTCCTGAATCTGTAAAAGGCGCCTATGTCGTTTTGCGTATTGTCCGGGTCGTTAAAATTCGGATTGGGGTCCCCCGCGTCAATACACGGGGAAGCGCCGGAAAGGCTGAAATCGCCGTTGCCCGGATCTCTGAAAACGGGATCAGCCGAGATGCTATTGGCTCCCACGGGCGCCCCACCGCCAAAACTGTTCCAGACGTTATTGTAATCAATTTCAAGGAAGCCCGTGGGCGATGATTCCAGGATGGGCGTGGTAACATCAGAGATTATATTATTCTTAAAGACAGTGAGAGGGCTAGAATTTATTATACTGGCTCCAACGTTGTGGATCGTATTGTTAAGGATCAATGCTCCTCCATTACCTATTATCAATGCATCACCCTGATGGTTTCCCCCCAATTGCATGACATTACGTTCAATCGTTGGATGAGCTCCATTTGTCGTCTCTATCAGGACATCGAAACTGATACTGAAAATGTTCCCGCGAATTGTCGGAGACGAGTTACTTATCAACAACTGCCTCCCCAAACCGGAACATTTGCCGCCTTGAAATACAAAACCTGACACAACAGATGTAGAGTCCTGACCGGATTCTATGATAAGTATGGTATCACACCCACCACCACCGGGCGGCTGCAAAACCACGTCTCCCGGTTCGCCTCCGCCAATGAAGGAAAGCTTTTTGCTACCAGTTCGCAGTTTCACACGATACAAGCCCGGAGCGATAGTTAACGTGTCCCCATCACCGGAATAGTTAATTCCGAGTGAAATAGATGGAAAATCCGCCGGGATATATAAGTTCGCTCCGCCATCGCGCGAGAAGAACGTATGCGGGATTGACCATGCGGAGAAATCAAAGCCGTCAAACGAGCGCGCACGCCACCAGTATGTTGTATTGACAGTTAACGCCAGTGGGGCGGTAGTTGAGACTAACGATGTTTCCGCAACAAGCCCGGACTCACTGAATGCCAGGCTTGTCAGCGCCGCATCAGTGTACAGTTCGATTTCGTATGTCAGTGTGTCACCTTCGGGGTCTTGCGTCTCTTGCAATACGAGAGTTTCTGAGGAAAAGTGAATTTGTCCGATGTTCACCGGAAGGAAGTGCAGGGGTAATGGGACGAAATTCATATGGAAAAAGCTCTGACGCCACTCACCAGCTTGAGGGCCGTCATGCGAGCGTATCCTGTAGAAATAATCTTCTCCATCAACCAGCGGGGCGCCCGCATAGACTGCGCTGGTATCAGTTGAAGTTACAACTCCAGACGACCAGTTTTCAGCGACTGTCCAGTCGTCATCTGTTCCGACTTGGATTTCGTATCCAGTTTGCGACCCGTCATTATCAAACCAACTCCAATTAAACTCCGGAGTGGAGTCAACAACGTGGGTAGAATCCAAAGGATCAATGTTCAGGTTAAACGCGGCTGGAAAGTCTATAGTAGTAAGAGCTCCCATATCGTTGCGGCTCCCATCAGGATCGTTCAGCGCCGGATCAGGGTCTGCTGCGTTAATACACGGAGAAAACTCTGCAAGTCGGAAATCCAAATTCGCAGGATCATTGAAAAGAGGATCAGCGCTGATGTCGTTCGGACCAGGAATGGCGCCGTTTTCATATGCGCGGATCACATTATTATAGTCGCTGTTAATGAAGTTTCCCCGGATAACTCCAATAATATTGTTTCTCGCAGTCCCGATCCCGGACGCAAAAGTAGCTATCTTGCCCGACCGAGTGAGAGTGTTATCGAAAATGCGAGCAGACCCACTCCAAATCGAAACTGCGTTTACTCCAAAAACAATATCCGCAAATATGTTTCTTGAAATGAGCGGATCCACTGCGGTAGAAATAATCTCGATAATTGCCGATCCACCGAAGGTAGAGTCAGTAAAAATATTTCTTGAGATGGTAGGCTCCGCATCGTTTTGGATACGCACTTGCACTGCGGTGCGGGAGAAAAAGGTAAAGCCGCTCACCTGTGTTGAAGAGTCCGCTCCTGTTGCCAAAACAAGTATTGCAGATGTTGACCCAGAAAAAACAGGGCGGAGCATTGTCTGCGCAGGGCCATCCGAACTCAACAGCTTGATCGCCTTCCCAGTGACGAAGAGAGCCACGTCATACGTCCCTGGACCGACCAACACCGTATCCCCAGTGACAGCCGCATCAATGCCTGCCTGAATGGTGGGCTGGTCGGAGGGGACGTTGATAGTGGCGGCCAGGGAAGGGGCTGAAATTACCGGCGCCAGGCAAAGCGTCGCCAGGAATCCATTCCTGAATTTCCTGAGAAACTGTCTCATGGGATCGACCCTCTCACATTTTTGTCAAATAGACTCAGATGTTGGCCCGCCGCGCTCCCCGTCCAGTCTGGCGATCGGCTCCCCGATGTCAGTCAAAGCACAATATACTTGACAGGGCCACTTTATCCAAGCGCAGAATTCGATGCTCACGAGATGATAGGCTGGAAAGCGCATACCTTGTAAGTCGTTCAAGCCCAAGAAGAACCGCAGGATGGGTGACGCCGAATTTAATTCACGCAACTTTTCCTTGAATAGCCGAGTATTATGTACTAAATTCTCTATAACTGGAAGGAGAGAGAATGATTGACGTACTAGACCAAGAAATACTGAAGATTCTTCAAGAGGATGGCCGGATGTCCAATAAAGAGCTGGCCTACAAAGTCGGGTTGGCCCAATCGGCCACATCCGAACGCCTGCGCAAGCTTCGCGAACGCGGATGGATTGAAAAGTTCGAGATTCGCCTCGACGCGGCCCGCCTGGGATTCGGACTGGTGGCGTTTATTTTCGTCCGCACACAGGAGTTGGTAAGCGGCCGTAAAATCGGCGATCAACTGGCCGCTATTGAAGAGGCGCAGGAGGTGTTCAACGTTGCCGGCGAAGATTGCTATTTAGTCAAAGTCCGGGTCAAGGACCCTGAAGCGCTCGGGAAGTTGCTGCGCGACAAAATTGGCGTCATTGATTCGGTTGTCACTACTCGTACGACGATTGTCATGGAAACATACAAAGAGACCTGCAAACTACCCCTGTCCCAACTGGGCGCTAATGGTTCTTCAAACATCCGCTCTACCACCAGCGCTGCATCAAAGAATGGACCCGCTGGCCGAGGCGCTGGAGCAACCCTGAGGTAAGAGATGTCGAAAGATATCAATATCAGAATTGTTCTTGGCTTCGCCGTGATTTACACGGTCTGGGGATCAACTTATCTGGCGATCAGGCTGGGTGTGGATACCATTCCGGCCTTCTTGCTGGCC
>JADFNA010000191.1 GCA_022563625.1 Candidatus Zixiibacteriota bacterium | reverse complement strand
GGCCAGGCCGCCGGCGAAAATGCGCGCAATCATGTATGTCAGATCGGCGATGTTGTTGGAATTGTCGCCGTTGGCGTCGGCGGCGTCATTGCAGATCGGGGCCGCCCCACCGGCAAATATGCGCGCGATCATGTAAGTCACATCGGCGATGTTGACTGAATTGTCGCCATTGGCGTCACCGGCAAAAGAGCAGCATCCCGGGGTGAGAGTTGGCAAATATCCTTTTACGTCTTCCGGAAATTGCCAATGAAGAAACAATGGATACAGAGAGCTGTCCTGCGCTGGCGCGTTGATTGGAGACAGTACCGTCCATGAGATTTCAATCGGTCGTGGAACAGTTGACGGTGGGACCACTAACGTGATTTTCGCGATCTCATTTTCACCGGAATCCACGGTTCCGCTCCAGTGTGCGAAGTTCGCGAGGAGTACGATGCCGGAATCCGCTACGATCCTACTCAGGCAACCACCAAATCCTTTAGTACAGTATTCCTCTATGGATAGAATATCCGGAATCTGACCGTCAATTCTGATTTTCATGGGAAACATGAACCCATCGGAACCAGCAAATGGAGATATTACTTTGATTGACATCACGAAAGAATCTTGATTTGGGGGATACGAAGCGCTGTATCTCAAGAGCAGTTCGGCATTCGGCTCCGCTACGATGGCAGGTTTAATCGGGGGACAAATTGGAGCGGCTCCGCCTTGACCAATGTGGGCGCCATTAAATCGGTAATCATAAATAGAGATCCCCTCATACCCGTCGAAATCTGCGTCGCTTGGATTTGGCGGCGCAAGGCCGTCGAGCACAAGATAATATGCTAGAAAAGTCCCGTCCGCGATATTTATTGATCCGCTGCTATTGGCGTCTCCGCAAATCTGCGCTTTGACTGTGGCGTGCGAACAAATCACTATCAAGAAAATGTTGAGTGTTATGAATACACGCCTGCTTCTCATTAATCTTGAATGTTTCATGTAAAACCTTCCATGTAATACATCTTGTCGTCAGCGGTGATCAATTATCCAAAGGAGCAATTTCCTCTCAACAATTTAAACGTGTATCCGTGAAGTGTCAAGCAAAATCTTGGCGCAGATTCTGCGCTATCGGTAGTAGCTACGAAGCTGTTGAGCCGCAAACCGGGGCCGGGCCGTCGGCAAATATGCGCGCGATCAGGTAAGTTATATCGATGATGTTGTTCGTATTGTCGCCGTTGGCGTCGGCGGCGTCATTGCAGGGTGGCGGCGCGCCGCCTGTGAAAATTCTGCTGATTATGAAAGTTACATCCGCTATATTTACTCGCCCGTCACCGTTTGCGTCACCGGCTAATAAGCAGCAACTTCCAACCAGCAGTGGCAGGAAATCCGGAGACCCAAGGCTTGTCACAACCAGCGGGTAAAGGGAGCTGTCTTCGGGTGGACCAAGTTTTGGGACCAGTGTCGTCCATTGTACTTCGAGGGTTAACGGTGTCGGCGAATCTGGCGTCGCCAGATATATTTCAGCGAACCGTCCGGCGCCTGATGGTCCGGCGGGAATAGAGAGGGCGCCGAGAACTATTTTGCCCGAATCATGTATGTTCGATAGCAAAGCCAATTCTTCGAGCGGCTGGTCTGTCTCAGGAAAGACGATAGAATCCACAGAGGCTGACTGCCCGTCCAGCAGTATCTCGAGAGGAAGCGTGAAACCCTTGATGTCCCATTCTCGCTCATTCAAGTTAAGACATAAGACAAAAGTGGAGACATTGGCCGGGACCGTGTTGGGATAAATAATCTTAAATGTGGTATCCAGCGCCGGGTAGATCGGCGCCCCCAGTGGATCATTGGCGCAGTCTATAGGTGGGCCATCGCAGAAGACACACTGAATAATCCCGGCAAGATCAGCGATGGTATACAACCTGCGACGGTCAAAGTCCGCCTCTTGAAAACTCACTGGTGGCGGTCCGGAGTCATACATGTACGCCAGACCGTAGGTAATATCAACGATGTTTTCCTTCCCGTCCCCGTTGGCGTCTGCGCAGTAGTTATCATTGCTTATCGCATCAGCGCAGAAGAACGCAGCCAGAGCCAACGAATACGCGCTAAGTTTCAAGTATCTCATTTCACCACCTCCACTGATTGAAAGTCAACCGCGGTATGCCTGACGTACAATACTCCCGGGCCGTAAATCTGTCAAGGGAAATGTTTGCATACTTTCGGGCAATCAAGGCTGATGTTGCGACGGTTCAAGTGTTTACGGCCGCACATTCACTTTCCGCTTTGACCACCGGGCCAGATGGAGTATCATGGAATATGAAGCGAATTGGGACAGCCTTTAGGTTAATCGTCTTTGCAGCCGTCATATGTTGCAACGGCCCCGGTTCTGCTTTTGCCCAGGGCGCCCGAGATTCGTCAACCACTGTATCGTTTCGCTTTAGAGCGCGATTGCCCGGGGGCGTTTTTATCGCAAACTCTGACCGCTGGTATTCGGAAGTATTTGAAGCGGTGACCAAAACCAAAGCGCGTCTGGATTCGGCGCTGGGGGATGTGGCCCCGGTTGATTATGACCTGATTGTGGCTGATACGGAAGAGCTGTTCGCATCGCTGGTTGGGGACGGTTTCCCGGACTGGGGCGGGGCGGTGGCGATTCCGTCACAAAACAGAATTGTCCTGCGCTCCCCGGAAATCAGCCGGGCTGGAAAACCGCTGGCGGCTCTGGCGGCGCATGAGTATTCCCACCTGGCGGTACACAGCGCGCTTCGCGGCCGCATTGCGCCACGCTGGCTGGATGAGGGACTGGCGATGTATATCGCCGGTGAGTGGAGTTATCAGGATTTTATCGCAATCACCATCGCTTCCTGGCGGGGTAAATTTGTGCCATTTTCGCGCATGCGGCGCTTGAACACCTTTGATGAAAAAACCGCGCAGCTCGCGTATGCCGAATCCTATCTGGCGATTAAGTATTTGATTGATTACTATGGTGTCGGGACGCTGCGCGAGATTGTCACTTTACTTGCCGGCGGTGAGACCCCTGATGCGGCGCTGATGCAGACGATAGGCGTCGATCAGGAAGGGTTCCAGGAGGAATTGATTCTGGATATCAGGCAGAGATTTTCGCTGATAAATATACTAATGGAATCGACTATATTTTGGGGCGCGCTGGCGCTTCTCGTTGTGATAGGCTACATACTCGCCCAACGCCGAAAGAAAAAGCGCTATGCCATCTGGGAAGAGCGCGAAAAGTATGAATCAACTGACTTTGACTACGGCGACCCGGAGCATCCCGAGCAAATTGACGATGAAGACGAACCCTGGAAGTGATGTGAAGTCGATCATATTAATGTTCCGCTCTGTTCCAATGGTTCGATGAGAGGAGAATGTCACCTGTTGTGAGATTCCCTCCGGCCCTGGCGCATATGACCCTGCGCGGGATTGTTGCTTTCGCGCAGACTCTTGATGATGAAGAGGCGGACTCATTCGGAGCGGCTCTGGGGCGCATGTTTCATCGGTTGGCGAAGTCCCGGCGCAATATCGCGCGGAAGAATCTGCGGCGCGCCTTTCCCGAATTGAATGACTCATCGGGCCTGTCTGAGCTGACGCTGCGCGTGTTTGAGAATCTCGGCCGCAATCTGGCGGAAGTGGCGCGTTTTCCTCTTTATTCAGCGGAGAAGCGGGTGGAGATGATCGCCATCGAGCGGGACGAATTGATTCATGAAATCGCCGCCCGAAAATGCGGTTGCATGTTCGTGACGCCTCATTTTGGTAATTGGGAGCTTATCGGCTCCTGGCTTCCGGCCCACAAATATCAGACATCATTTTTGGCCGGAGCGAAGACCAATTCGTCAGTTAATCGATTGCTCAATGATCTTCGGCGCCATATCGGAGTGGAAATTATCCAAACCGGCGCTTCAGCCCGGCCGGTCATGTCGGCTTTGCGGCGCGGAGAGTTTGTTGGGATGGTTACCGACCAACACGCGGCTATCGGACATGAGGTCGTTGAGTTTTTTGGACGGAAAGTCGCCGCGCATCGCGGGCCGGCGCTGTTCGCATATCGCACCGGCGCCGCGATTCTGCCCGGCTTTCTGGTGCGCAAAGGACCCGCTCGTCATGAAGGATGGGTTGAGGAACCGATTTTCGCTGATCGCAGCCAGCCGGAAGCTGTCGAAGTATGGTCGATTACGCAGCGTGTCATGTCCCTCTTTGAAAATGCGATACGCAAATATCCTGCCTCATGGATGTGGACCCATCGACGCTGGAAAGCGCTGCCTGATTCGCAAAATGATACGAATCACAGTTAAGTGGTTTCTCTTTTTAGCCTTCCCGAAATTTTTGCACGAATCTTATCTTCAAAGGAAACCCTGCGCGGCTTGTCTCGTAAAAGAGCAATATGAAAGAGCAATATGAAACGACGGCGAAACGGATATACACGACTTAACGGAGGCTAATTGCGGGAGAATTGACTGAGAGGGGACGATGATACAACACACAAGCCGCACTGTCTGGTTCGAATTGGTTACGTCCGGCGGCGCCACAGTCGCGATCGTCGCGATCGGGGCGACTGGTGAACATGTCTGGGGCGGCGGCGATGGATACTGTAAAATCCTGGCATTGCTGGCAATCCAATAATTTCAAGAGACAATCAGGGCGCCGTTGGCCCGGCGCCCTTTTCTGTTGTGTCGGTCGCACTTAGCCTGTCTATTGCGGCTGCGTAATTTCATCTTTTATGATTTTGCTCAGTTGTAATTTTGCGCCTGACGCCGATCCTGATATATTCAGCCTCGTTGAAGCCTGCCAGGCCCGCGAGGCCTGCTAGGCCCGCCCGGTCCGGTAA
>JADFNA010000190.1 GCA_022563625.1 Candidatus Zixiibacteriota bacterium | reverse complement strand
GCGTCCCTGTTTCCCTCACCTGGAATGATCCTGTGATCCGATAAGTAGTTTGTCCAGTTTGTCCGCCAAAAGTTTCGAGGGTGTCATATCGCAGCCCCGCGTTGATAAACAACCTGTCAGCAATGTTAACCCGGTCTGTGAGAAAGAACCCGGTCGTTCGCGCGTTCACGCCGCCGATTTGCTTTAGTGATACCTGCTCACGTTCTGTCTCAACTCCAGCGACAATTCTGTTCCAATCCAGCGGCCGCGCCTCGCCGATAATGCGAAACTTAATTTGTTCACCTTCAAAGAAACTGTTCGACGCTCCAGGTCCGAAAACATTGTCGGGCAAATCAAGGGTCTCGCGGCTGTGAGCGCTTACCGCTGCGTTTCCGGTAATGCGCCAGGGTGAGTCGGAACTCGCATACTTAATCGCTGATTGCAAGAAAAACTGGCGGCCTTTGCCGACAAAGTTTGGATCTTCACGAACTCCTCCCGGAGGTGAAAGCAGGAATCCTTTATCAAGTTCAGTTTCGGATTCAAGCGCTCTGAGCGATAGTGACGCGGTGACCGATGGCGAAACATTATAACGCATCCTCCCGGATATTGAGGTTCTTGCAAAAGAATCATCCTCCGGTATTCCAGCTCCCGTTACGGTCGTAGCAGAAATGCCATCAGTTTCAAATCGTGATGCGCTCAAGGTGTAGGAAACGCGCTCCCGGGTTGACGACACAAAAGCGGAGGCGCGTTTGGTATTGAAACTCCCTAATTCAGCCGAGAAACTTGCCTGTGACGGCCCTTTGCTGTTGCGTGTAATTATGCTTATCACACCGGCGATGGCATCAGAACCATAGAGTACACTCTGCGAACCGCGCAGGATTTCGATGCGTTCAATATTGTCGGCGCTGAGTTGGGCAAAATCATATGCGCCGTTTGGCGAGGATGGATCATTCATTTCGACGCCGTCAATTAAGACCAGGGTGTGTTCCGAGGCGCCACCGCGCATGAACACGGATGTCTGCCCGCCCGGCCCGCCGCTCTGGACGACATCCAAACCGGGCGTCTGGCGCAAAAGCTCCAACACAGTTGCTTTCTGCGAGCGTTCAATATCCGCGCGGGTGATGACAGTCACTGAACTGCCGGTTTGATCCAGCGGAGTTTCGGCTAAATCCGCCACGACAACGATTCCTGGCAGTTCATAGACCTTTTTGGGATTCTCAGCAGCGCCTGCTGATAATCCCGGTGATGCGGCGCAAAGCAGAGCGCCGATTGTAAATCTGGCCGCCCGCGCGGCCGCTTGGTGGAATGATTTCATCATGAAATCGCTCCTTTTGGTTTACTGTCAGGGGAGTCAATCGCGAAACTCACGAACGCATTAAAAACGCTCGCTGGAAAACATTGTGCGCGATAGGGTAATTGGCGCGACGATTCCTACCCGCGAGGACACCTCGGACAGAGGTTGTATCCCGGCAGGTCTCCTGGCTTTGCGGCGTCAGGCCTTTATTGAAAGCGCCTTCCCGGGTTTCCCCAGTGGACTCACCGCGCGAGCGTAAATTATTCAGACAAAATCAATCTGACAACACTGCGCGGGGCTTTCTTAGGTAGCCGCTTACAGTAGCGGGGCTGCGTCGGATTTTCACCGAACTTCCCTCTTAGCCGCTGTGTACATTTTTTTCGCGAGAACAACTTTGTACGCGATATCTCAGCGGCGCCGGGACTGTGGAGAGTGAATGTGCCGAAAAGGACAGAGTTTGTCAAGCGGCGCTGTTTGGACAAAGATTACTAGCGGTGGAAAAGCAGCTGGCGGCGTTTGTAGTCGATAGTCACTCGATAGCGCCGCAGGAATGAATAGCCGAGTATACCATCAAGTTCTGCCATGAGCGGGCCGGCCAGGTTGTCTAGTTTGCGCACCGAGAAAGGAATGTCGCTGGCGACTATCTCTCCCAGAGTAATGTTCTCAAGTGACTGACCTTCGGTATCGCGGCGGCCGAGTTTCTCAAGCGCCTGCGGGGTCAGAATAGTGTGTGAGGCGCAGTAATCCAAAAACATCTTCATCTCTTCGCCTTCAACTTCGCATTTCACTACAATCAGATGGCCAACCTGGTCGAACAGAACACTGATAACCGAGTTAGGGTCATAGCGCGGCTCAAATGAAAACAGATCAATTTTTTGATTGGGATAATCGATAGTGACATAAAAGCGCCTGAGCGCTTCATAGCCGATCAGCCCGTCCGGCGGGTTTCCATCAATGCCGGCGAGCGCCTGCATATCAATGATTTCAATCGGCACATTGTATATGCGCTCATCGCCAATGGCGAATGATCTGATTTGCTTGGTTGCCACATGCGATTGTCCTGCTATCCCGCGCACAATTTTGCCCTGTTCGTTTTCGGGTATCAGAACTCCGGCCCGGCGGGCGAATTCACGGTCGATATAGAGCAAATCAGCTCCGGTATCCAGCCCAAAACGTCCGACCAGGGCGCCGTTGAGCGTCCCTTCGACTTCAACCAGGCCGCGTGAGGGATCGAATGGAAAACGTGCGGTTTTTGCCGGTAAACCAATTGAAACTGCGAATACTACCAACGGCAGAACTCGCGCGTTTATTGCATTTGAAAAGTATCTCGAAAAGTATCTCGAAAAGTATCTCGAAAAGTATCTCATCCGGGCTTCCCTTCCCGAATGTTATCGACAGGCGCCAATGGAAACTCAAATCGATCTGGCGCCCAGGTTGGAAAAAAATCCGGCGGCCATTTGTCCTGAGCGAAGCCGAAGGTCTCCGCGCAAAGACAGTTAGAAGTTTATCAACAGGCCCTTAGCAGGTAGTTTGGCAATACGCGAGTGATTTAGCGTCTTGCTTCGCCCGGTCAGGTTGAGGAAGGATACGAGCGCACTTCGTATTCTATTTCGTCCGGACCAACAGGGTCTTCGCCCTGGTATTTCGAGGGGCATTTGACAAGCATGTTTTCGGCGACAAATCCATCCTCGCCGGCCTTGCCGATCACCGTTACCGAGGTGGCCTGTTCAAAATTACCCGGCACTTCGCCGTAGAAAATGACCCGCAGTTTTTCCGGATTGCCGTTTTGGGCCAGCCTTGCTGATTCAGAATCATATATCTCAAAAACCAGGCGCTTGTTTTCAACTTCGTAGTCAACTGATTCAAAATCAATCACGCCATGTACCTGGACCGTCTGGTCTGAGTCGCGGGCGCTGGCGAAGGTCACCGATGGGACCTGCAAGTCCAAAAACGAGAATACGCCCAGTCCCAAAAAGCCTGCGATGAGTATTAGACCGATGATCAGTTTTGCATTCATGATTTATCCTCTAATCGACTAACTTTGCTGTCAATGTTTTTGAGATAGAAGAACACGCCAATCCAGATGATCAGCGTAACGACCATGACAATAATATTTGAATCCATATCCAGCCTCCTTTTATAGTTTCGGTATAAACTTGCGGCGCCTTTTGCGCTAGCTGCCTGCCCCTCCGCCTGCCGGGGCAGTTGGTGAAGCCGCCGCTGGCGCTTCAACAATTCGCGGCAAAACTCCGCTTTTGGCGGTTGATTTTCGCTCGCGTTTGAGTTCGAGCAAACTGAGGCGCGAACTCACGCGCCAGATCCAGATGAAAAGGCCGATGAAAGACAACACTGACGCGAAGAAAATCAATCCTACATTGGTGGACATCGTCAGCGAGCCTGAACTGTCCACGATTGAATCAGTGGGATGCCGGCTGGCGGCGATACGCGGAACAACGAACATCAGGAACACTCCGGCCAGGGTGAACAGACACGACATGACGGCCGAAAGCGCGGCGCGTTTGTCCCGGTCGGCGATTGAGGAGCGCAGGGAAAAATATCCGCCATACATGAGCGTCAGAACCAGCATCGAGGTCATGCGCACCTCAGACCAGTCCCACCAGAAACCCCAGGTATAACGGGCGAAAATAATCCCGGTCAACAGGGCCAGAATGGCGAATAGCATCCCACACTGGTTAGCGCGGAATGAATAGATGTCATACTTAATGTCTCGTTTGGCCAGATAAGCCAGCGCGAATGCCATAGCCATTATAAACGCCAGTGTGGCGGTGATTGCCTGCGGGACATGAAAATACATGATACGGTATATCTTTGCCGGATCGACGCTGACATCGCCGGTCACCAGCGCTTTGGCCTCAGACATCGGTGAGGAGGTCATGAAAACTGCGATTATCATCACAGACATCAGAGCCATCAGCAGCCATTTTAGCGCCGCGCTTATCATGTTTCGTTTTTCATGTGTATCGTGGCTTCTTGAGGCGGGTTTCAAAAAACCCCGGTCATCTTTGCGAGGAGCCTGATTCGTTCGATTCCTATGCCACGTCAGGAGCGCAGGGTTCCTGACCTACCTTTCTTATCCTCAAATCACGTTTCGCGCCGGGTGGGGCGCGCCCTGTAAGGATAGTCAATTTTCGGGCGCTTTACAAAGTATTGTATGCTTACGGGCGCCGGCAACACTATCTCCAAACAAAGTCAAAAAGCATTGCCGAGGCCGTAATCAACGCCCCTGAATATGAGATCAGGCCGAGAATGTAGTGGCTTACATCGGAGGCCGGCTGGCCAGCGAAGGCGGCGGCGCTAACGGGTATCGCCAGCGCCAGGAGCGGCAGCAGAATGGGAAAGGCGAGGGCCGTCAGCAGAGCGCCGCGCGAAGCGGACTGGGCCACAATAGCCGCCACAATTGTGGCCCCGCCGCTCAGGCCGATTATGCCGAGGCTGATGCCGATTATGTGCAAAGATATGTTGCCGCCAGTAGCGCGCATGAAAAACAAATAGAGCGGTAGAGTTAACGCGCCCAGGGCGGACAGCAGGAGCAGGTTGGTCAGGA
>JADFNA010000189.1 GCA_022563625.1 Candidatus Zixiibacteriota bacterium | reverse complement strand
GCAGCCAGATTGACCACGATACGGCGGATCTCCAGCCAGCCGCGATAGTCAACGGCGTTCCGTTTCTCCGGGCGGTCAATCGTGACGGTCGCCACTCCGTCGCTCCGGGTCAAGGTTATGTACTCTTCCAACCGATCCGCCTCCTGATGTTGGGCGCCGTGGGAAGCACGCCCGATAGTATACCGGCCTGCGCAGGGGATGGAAAGGGATGCGCGTGCGGGAGGCGACTCTAATCCCCCAGGAGTGTGAGGTGCGGGGTCGCTCACACCCCCTCCCAGGGAGCCGGGCTACCAGGGACTCCTCAACCGTGCACTAGCCTCGCAGGACGACGAACACGCCACCTCGATCGTGGGTGATCATCGCCATGAGATCATCGGCGGTCAGCGGAGGTTCGAGGGCCCTGTAGGTGCCTGCGCTCAGAGCATCGCGCATGTCTTCGGCATCGGCCGACTCGGCCAGCATCAGGACCGCCGCCTCAGGGGCCAGCGTCTTGACGGCCCTCAGGCTCTCGTGCCAGGTCTGACCGGGAAGCCGAATGCCCAGGACGACGACGTTGAATTGCCGCTCTCTCAGCCATCCCTCGGCCATGCCGGCCTATTTTAGTGTAGATACTTTTGGTGTGGTTGAAGCGCCGCGAGGCGACGCTGTAGCGCCGTCAAGCTTTGACGGAATAGAATCAATTCGCCACATAAATGAAGGATTCGGCGTAGTCAGTATCATTGCCCACGGGCGCCATGACGGATTTGTGGTCAAAAGCGCCGCGTATAACGAGTGGCCGAAATCTTATATCTTCAGTGAAAATGTAATCGCCGGACACGGAAATCTAGACAGCCTGCTGCCGAACGGCAAAACGGGGCTGTATGTGGCGCTCTCATGTGACCTGGCAGGATTTGATCTTGATCTGCCACCGATTAACGCCCCGACAGTTTCGTTCGTGGAAAAAATGATTGGCGCCGAATACTCCGGGGCGGTGGGTATGCTCGCCAACTCGCGCTGGGGATGGGTGTATTCGAGCTATCGATTGCAAAGTGAGTTCTTGGAAATGTTGTTTGGCCAGGCGAATGGCGACCCGCTCTTGGCCATGAGCCTGAGCGAAGCTCGCTATCCGTATTATCGTGACCTCATTTACGGACAGAACTACTATGGAGACCCGACCATCCGACTGCATTTGGGCGTCCCGAGTGAAACGTATCTGGAAACCGATGTCAGAGAATGGGGTTCCGGGCGTGTCTATGCGCTGGTCACCTCCGACGGAGCGCCGCTAGTCGGAGAGAAAGTGATTTTATCAGAGGCCGGTCAGCCGGTGGCCGAGGGATTCACCGACCAGCAGGGCGCCGCGACATTGAATTACAATTTTGCGCTCGGTGAGAACTACGCGATCACAGTTGTCCCTGAAGGCGGACTTGTGGCAATTAGTTACTTCAGCGCCTCTTTGTCCTCAGATGTAAACGCCGATAATGAGGCCGCGCTGCCACATGTTTTCTTTTTGAAACAGAATTATCCGAATCCGTTTAATCCCAGCACAACAGTCAGTTGGAGCCAACCGGAAAGGGCTCCGGTCACGTTCCGCATGCTGGATATTCTCGGACGCACTGTGTATGAGTCTGATCTCGGTTTCATGCCTGCCGGTGAACATACAATTCAGTGGAATGGGACCGACAACTCTGGCGCGACCGTGGCCAGCGGTATTTACTTCTATCAGATCAAAGCCGGTGGGTCTCAGTCAACAAAGAAAATGAATTTCCTCAAATAATGCCCGCGCTGCTCTAGCGGCTTTGATCAAGGACCCTGGCAAAGTTTTTTGCCATAGCTTTCCAACTATAACGCTCGCGCCGGCGCTTCAGTTCTGCTCCCGTAAGATGCGAAACAGTGGAAGGGTTTGATTTGGTCTCTATCAACTCTTTTAACTTCCTCGCCAGCGCCTCCACATCAGCCTCCTCAAAGACGCTCTCGTTTTCCGAAAGCGTCAGTTTTCCCAGCTCTGATTGTCTGGGAGCAACTGCAATAATCGGTTTACCGCTCACCAGATAGTCGAATATCTTGCTGCCTGTAACATGCGAGAGCCGGTCATCAGGCAATGTCACCAAGAGAGCGTCAACCGGAGCCAGACGACGTATCGCCTCACTTCGCGGCAGATAACCAGCCAGCTCAAGTGATTCAGCCAATCCTTCGCCAGCAAATAATTCATGCAACAATAATATGTTCGCTTTTCCGGCAAAAATTACTTTCACATCATTGGCTGATTTGTTCAACTGGCGAAGCGCATCAGCGAGCGCCCGAATAAATGGCCCCAATGTCCGCTCGCTATCAGTGGCCCCCAGATAGCCAATGCGAAAAACACGGTCTCCACTATCCGGGGCGCTGTCCCAGTCGGAAAAAGTAGCCGGGTCAGCGCCGTTTGTCACAACATGTCCGGCGCCGGCATATTCAGCCACCGATTCATTCACCGCGATAATTGCATCAGCGGCGCTGCGATAATCCTCGAGTAGTTTATGCGAGCAGCTACGTTGCCTCTGACTTGTATATGCATCCTCGATCGGCCGCATTACCCACATGTCACGATAATCAGCGACCCAGGTAATATCATGGCGTTTCTGTAGCGTCATCCCGATTTGATGTATTGACGGTGGCGGCGAAGTCGTCACTGCAAGTTCTATGTTGTGTCTTTCAATCAGCCGTCCAGCTTCTGCCAGGGCAAACTTCCGCCAGCCGGTTTTTAAGTCCGGTGTCGCCCAGCGTGACATAAGACCCGACTGGTTCGGCTGATGCGCCCGGCGAAGGCCAAGACGATACAGGATACGCGAAGGATCAAGCGATTCAGTTCTGCTGATAAACTTTTCATCCGCAGAAGTAAGCATCGTCGTATCATGCGCCGGATAGATAATGTCTTTGACCGTCAAAACGTAAGGGCGGTAACCATAATCGGGTAGATAGCGGAACAGCCCGAATGGACGCGCGGCGCCGGCCATGCCAATTGGCGGGAAGAAGTAACTTATCAGTAGCAGCGGTGTCATGCCGGCCGATTTATGAATGCTTGTTCTCACACATTAGCCACTGATAGAGATTGATGGTCTGAATGATGTTGTCTTCATGGACACCCATCTCTCGCACACGATTGCGATTGTGTATGAACATTTTCAGGCGCTCTGCGCTACTCTGCGCCATTAATGCCTCCAATTTCTCGACAACAGTCTCTGGCTTCGCTGAATCAAAAAGCCCCGGCGCTTTTAGGGGTCCATCAAGAAAGTCATTTAACCCCGGATGGTCCGCCATAAGCGGAGCCACTCCAAGCGCCAGCGCTTCAATCATCGACACAGGTGACGAATCCGACGACGACGCGCTTGCGTACACATGATGTTCTTTCAGTAAACCAATATATTCATCGCGCGCCAGTGTGTCGTAGTATGCGATATTGTTGTTTACCTCAAGCTCATTTGCACGTTTGCGGAACGGTCCCAGCATAGAGCCGCTGGCGGAAACTGTAAGAGCGATTCGAGACGACCTCAGCAGCGGCGCCAGTCCCTCAAGCAGCAGGTCGTTCCGATACAGCCTTTCGTGCGGGCGCGGCGCCATCACTCGAATCACACTGTCACTCCAGGCGTTAGATTTTTCTTTAAGCGCTTCATCACTGCCAACATACTCCCGCTCGATTCCCCAGGGGATAACAGAAACAGCGCCCTTTGTGTACAATTTTGTTTGCTCCTCCAAGTAAGTGGAGTCGGCGACAATTATTTGCGCCTGTGACAACGCATAGCGCACCCGCCATCGATGAAACAGGCTTTTGTTTGGACTGACCAGAATGTCCGAGCCCCAGACAGTTAACGCCCAGGCGGCATTGAGATCGCCGAAGCGCCTCCGACAACGCGCCGCGGCAAATCCATAGGCCGTGGCGAAGTGCGAGTTTATGATGTCGGGTTTTTCGGAAACGATTAACTCGCGCAGTTCCGGAGCCAGCAGCGCATATGATGCAAAGTCTCCCAGCGCCGATCGTGTCAATGCCACATCAATTACGCTTCCTGGCTCCAGTGAAGCGGCCACGACTTCACACCCCTGTACTCTTAGCTGGCGCACATAGCGCTCGGTGTGGGAAGAAGCGCCATCGGCCAGAACAAGAATTTTCATGCGTCTCTCTACTTTGTCTCCGTTGTCCGAAACGATCGGTAAAAGCGATACCACGGAGACTGTGATGCAAATACCGGGTAGCTATAAGGTCTGGCGCCGAAGCGTTCCTTGAACCACATCAAACCGCTGGCGCCCGGCGGCGAACCGCCAAGATTAACTGAAGCAAGCTTCAATTTCCACGCATCTTCGATCAGCCGGGCTAACATCAAGTAAGCGGGCTTGTATTCGATCTGGTCCCGATCAATGAACACCTGCCAGTTGAGCGCTTCGCCGCCGTCAATCAGCGCGATCAAGTTCCCGATAGTTTTTCCATCTACCTGGCAAATATACCATAATATGCGTCGTTCCACACGCGTGTATTCAAACAGCCTAAGATAAAATTCCTGTGGATACATGCGGCTTCGTCCGAATTTGCGATACGCTTTTTGCATCAGCTCATAGCAATCTACAACTTGTGAGACCCGCTCAATCTCTGAAACCGCCGCGCCGCGCTCATAGCCGGATTTAATCTGTCGTGCGGTGGTTCCGCCAAAAACTGGCGCCCGAACAGTAAGGTCCAGCCGGTGTGTTTGAATCTGTTGGACCCGCCATCCTCCGGGAAGTTTTTCGGAGTTCATCCTCCGCTGGTGATCCACCCAGGTGGCGCTGGCCTGGCCAGCCCGTTTTAGCGCCCGGAATATTTCGTCACGGAGATGATCTTCGATTTGAAAATCACCCCCTGA
>JADFNA010000188.1 GCA_022563625.1 Candidatus Zixiibacteriota bacterium | reverse complement strand
AAAGGACACGAAAGCCATCATAGCGACCCAAAACAAGGGCGAGGGAATGCCAACAAAGAAAAACAATATCCCTCCGGCCGCCCCCTGAAGCAACGCCACGACCACCCCGCCGAATATTGTCGCTTCGACGACATTTTTCAGCTCCTGCATGGTATTTTGCACCAGATCAGAGGTGAGGGGAATCAGAGCCGAAATTTTCCTTACCAGCATATCGCCATCACGGAAAAAGAAGAACATGGAAAATACCATCAGGCCAAAATAGAAAAAAGTTCTGCCGGTGTTGGCTATAATAGTTGTCAACTGGTCTTTCAAGAGTCCGGAGACAAATGAGACGCCACTGACCACAACTGATTCGAGTTTCAAATTTTCCTCATCGGTGAACCGGGCCAACTGTTCTTTTATTGCTTCCCAGCCGGGGATATTCCCCAGTTCCCAGTTCGCCAGTTCACCTGACTGATATTTTTCCGTCATAAAATCCAGAGCGGCTTTGGCTTCACCGGCCAGTGTGGCCAGCAAATAGACCATCGGACCGACTATTACAATCAGCACGATCAGGCACATGACTATTGCGGTCAGGCTGGGAATACGAAACACGCGCAAGAGACGTTGATACAGTGGATAAAAGACGATGACCAGAATAGTGGCATAGGCTATCGGCGAAAAAAAAGGCGCCATTAGCAAATAAAACAGATAACAGGCGCCGATTGCCAGCGCCAGAAACATGAGATTCGTTAACTGGTCTTTGTAGATACTCTGCATGATTAGTTAGTTTAAGCGCTCCCACGGCAACATATCAACTAAACAATTCTTCTGTCAACGAATTTAGCATTCGGCGCAAAATCACGTATATTCCGCTCCGGCGCCGTGATCCAGGGACCAGGACCCTGGCGCCGGGAGAAATTCCGCTTCAGATAAATAGTTGAAACAGAGTCACAATAAATAATCAATAAGATAGCGGCGGACCATTGAAGAAGCTTCATGAAATAGACAACGGACGGCGCAAAGAAAAAACTCTCCTGGTGGGCCTTTCGCTGGGTAAAAAAGCAAAGGCCAATGCCGGCGAATTGCTCGATGAACTGGCTGAACTGGCGCGTACGGCCGGGGCGAGGGTGATTGATCAGATATTGCAGAGCAGAAAGGCGCCTCATCCGGCGACCTATGTCGGTTCGGGCCTGCTGGACCAGCTAAAAGAGCGGGTTGCGAGTGAAGAGATTGACTCAGTTATTTTTGATGATCCACTTTCTCCTGCCCAGCAGCGCAATCTCGAAGATGCGCTTCAAGTTAAGGTACTCGACCGCTCACGCTTAATCTTGGACATATTCGCCGCGCAGGCGCGCACGTCAGAGGCGATGGCACAGGTAGAGCTGGCGCAGTTGCAGTATTTGCTGCCGCGTTTGACACGCGCCTGGACCCATCTCTCGCGCCAGCATGGGGCAATCGGCGCACGCGGCCCGGGTGAGACGCAGTTGGAGGTCGACCGCCGCAAGGTGCGTGAAAAAATCGCGCATCTCAAACACCGGTTGGAAAAAATCAGCCAGCAACGTGGCCTGCGCCGTAAAGGCCGGGACAATCTTTTCAAAATCGCATTTGTCGGGTATACGAATGTCGGCAAGTCCACGCTGTTTAATCGCCTGACGAATTCTAAAGTGGCCGTTCAGGATAAACTGTTTATGACACTCGACCCGACCAGCCGGATAATGTCCACGCCTTACCCGCGCCGGGTGATTTTTACCGACACGGTGGGTTTCATTCGTAAACTGCCCCATGAACTGGTGGAGTCTTTCAAATCAACGCTTGAGGAGGCTGTTTTGGCCGACTTGCTGATACATGTTGTGGATTGCTCCGATGAATCGTTTTCCGAAAAAATTGAACAGACCGAAAAGCTGCTTGGCGAAATCGGCGCAACGGCGCCGGTGGCGTTCGTTTTCAATAAACTTGATCTGAATCCAGAATTCACGGCTCCTCCTCTTCAGGCCGAGGCTGTCCTGACTCTGTCCGCGACCGGAGGCCAAGGTCTTGGAAAGCTCAGAGAATATTTGATTGAGGCCTCCGGAGGAAAAGTTCGGCAGCCGCAACAGACTTTCTAGCAACAACTTACCCAACCTGAGACCGGTCGGCGTACGCTAAAGAAAACCGCTCTAGAAGCCGACAAGTCATTATAGGCGGGTGGGTTATATCCGTCTGTGAATTTTCCCAGGTTGCGCATTTTGAATGCTCCCGTTGACTGCGCCGTTTGAGAGCGGGTCTTTCTGCGTCACTCTCAGGAGAAATGATGGTCAAACCGGTACTAATCGTAGACGACAACCCAAACATGTCATCCCTTTTGGTTGAGATGCTTGAAGCTTTGGATTATGAGGCTGTCGTAGCCCACGACGGAAACGATGCGCTTAAGAAAATAGCCGAGCAGGATTTCTCGCTGGTGATCACTGATTTTCGCATGCCGAATATGACCGGCATCGAATTGCTTGACAAAATCAAAGCGCATCGGGCAGACCTTCCGGTGGCGATTATCTCGGGATACAGTATTGACGAGTTCGAGAAAAATGATCTGGCCCTCAAGGCCGACGGTTTCCTGGGCAAACCATTTATGATTTCAGAAATCGATAACTTGCTCTCTACACTTACCTGATCTCACGCTTGACCAGTACACACACTTCACATTCAATAACCAAACTCAGTCATCGCCGCAGGCGCTGATTTTTTGACCATCAGGACTTCGACTCGTTTCTCGCCGAGTAACTTAAGGTAGCTTTCACAGTCGGGGACGTTTAACACCCAGTCCTCCAGCCATTTCTCAAATCCTTCGCGGGAGCCTGTCAGCTTGTGATACTCAGCATAGAATTCGTGGTCGCGGCTGTAACATCCCTGTGTCGGTGACGGATGCGCTCCAAACGGTCCATGAACTACGGCATCCACCAGAAAGCCCGGAATGATTGTGCGGTTCGGATCGGACTCGATGACGGCCGTCTCGACGATTTCCTCGGCAACAACAATTACGGAGCGAGAGGCCCGCGCCGCATCCGATGTGACCGCCAGGTCGCCCCAGATATGCGCCGAGCCGTTTTTGTCGGCGCGCTGGACCTGGAATATTGCCAGATCGGGAATTATCGCCTTTACGCCGAGGAGTTTTTCATGCGGTTCAAACGGAGAGTCTATCTCGATGAGATTCGGGTTATCTTTGAGTATGTCTGTTCCGAGCAGACTGCGGGCTGGCATGTACGGAAGCCCGAGCGCGGCGGCATGCAGTCCGCAGGCGATAGTGAAATTTGAATAGTCCTCGACTTCAATGTCATGCGGGATGCCATGTTCAACTGCGCGGCGAAAATTGTAGGCCGAACCCATCATGACATTTCCGATCCATGCGGCCCGAACTTTTTTTACACATCCGGCGCCGATCAGTTGATCAAAGAGAATATCTGAAATCGGCCCGATCAATGTCAGGTCACGCCGTTTCTGCCGGATCAATTCATGTCCTGCGGCAAAAGGTATCTTTTGCTCCATACAGGTACCCATCACGATTGAGATTCCGTCGCGTGTGTGCGCGGAGACCGCTTCGGCCATGCTCATCAGTTTGCTCATAAAGTTTTTCGGGCGTCATGCATGACGCCAGGTCGGCTCGCGTTTTTCTGTAAAGGCGTCAATTCCCTCCTGCATGTCATGCAGTTTTGTCAACTCATCCAGATACACGCGCTCTGCGCGCTCAAGATCAGCCAGAAACTTCTCACACCACTTCGGTTCGGCTCTGCGCAGCAGACTAATCACCGCAGAACTTTTTGACGTGATTTCAGCCAGCGTTTTGTCGACACAATCATCCAACTCATCTCGTGAGCAAACACGTGTGACCAGGCCGAGCGCTAGCGCTTCCGGCGCACTGATTGTCTCGCCGGTGATCATCAAGCGCGCAGCCTGTCGTCGGCCGATAAGCGAAGGAAACAGGGCCGCGGCCACCGGCGGAAAGCATCCGAGCTTGATTTCCGGCAGGCCGAATTTCGCGTTGTCTGAGGCTATTACAAAATCACATATGCCCGCCAGCTCCAGCCCGCCGCCGAGACAATGGCCCTGGACCCTGGCCACACTTACCAGATCGATTTTTGCCAGACGGCGAAATATATCATGAAACGTCGTGAGCATCTTGCTGACCAACTCCGCTGTGTGTTCTTCAATCGCCACACCGGCGGAGAACGCCTTTTCCCCGGCTCCGCAAAAGAGAACCACCGACAAGCCGGCGCTTTGTGTAGCATGATCAAGCGCGCCGTTGATTTCTTCCATCATTTGTATGTTCATGATATTCAACGGCGCTGAATTCAGTGTGATTTTTGCCACCCTGTTTTCTTCTGAATACTGAATTAGTTGATACTCCATCGTCTTTCCACCTGACTGTTTCTTTTCCTGCCCTGGCCCGGTTATGAAGTCCAGAAACCTTCCGGGTCAATCATGCGAATCAATTTCAATTCTTTCTCAGTCGGCGCCGCTGTCTCTACAAACGGCTCTGGCGCCGTCAATTCCCAACCGGTTTCACGTTGCAGTTCGTCGAAGGTGACACCCGGATGAGCGCTCACTAATTGCGCTTCTTTTGTGGTTTCATTAAAGCGCATCACCGCTTTGGTGGAAAAAGACCATCCTGAGGCCGTTGGTTTCTGGAATGCCCAGGGTTACCAACACGACCAAACAATCGTCCGCTACGTGCGGAATCTCTAACCCCCATAGTCGAACCAGCATCGAGACCGGGGTTGATAGCTGACGGCTGATAGCTGACGGCTGACCGCTGACCGCTGACCGCTGACCGCTGACCGCTGACCGCTGACCGCTCTCCGAAGGAGAAACACCATGGCCACCAGGGAAGAAATCCGCCAGCG
>JADFNA010000003.1 GCA_022563625.1 Candidatus Zixiibacteriota bacterium | reverse complement strand
GGGCATCGTGCGACGCAGTTCGATGCTTCAGCGCGGGCGCATCGACCACCTGCATTCGCTCGCTGACGCTGCGGACACCCGCTTCCATCTGGTTTATGGCGACCTCCAGGACGGGTCTTCGTTGCATCGGGCACTCGAGAACTCTCGGCCGCACGAAGTCTATAATCTCGCGGCCCAGTCGCACGTACAGATATCGTTCGAGGTCCCCGAATACACAGTCGACACCGACGCCACGGGCACCGTGCGACTACTAGAAGCCATACGAAACCTCGGTCTTGACACCCGCTTCTACCAGGCTTCGTCGTCGGAAATGTTCGGCAAAGTGTTTGAAACCCCGCAAACCGAAAGCACTCCGTTTTATCCCCGCTCACCTTATGGCGTGGCAAAAGTCTATGGACATTTCATAACCGTAAATTATCGTGAGTCGCATCATATCCACGCCTCGTCGGGCATACTCTTTAACCACGAATCACCACGCCGCGGGCTGGAGTTTGTGACAAGAAAAATTAGTGACGGCGTGGCGCGTATAAAGCTCGGTCTGGCCAAGAATCTTGTCCTGGGAAATCTGGACGCGCGCCGGGACTGGGGATTCGCGGGGGACTATGTCGAAGCCATGTGGCTGATGCTGCAACAACCAGAACCGGATAATTATGTTATTGCCACCGGCCAGACACACTCGGTTGAAGAATTCGTCAGCGCGGCGTTTGGCCACGCTGACCTGGACTATCACGATTATGTCACTACAGATCCACGCTTCATCCGGCCGGCTGAAGTGGAGCTGCTACAGGGCGACCCGTCCTATGCGCGCGAGAAACTCGGATGGGAGCCAAAAGTCTCTTTTACTGAATTGGTTAAGATGATGGTAGACGCCGATCTCAAGCGTCTTTCCAAGTCCGCTGGCTGACATTCAGGCGCGCTGTTTCTTGTTCAACCGCAGCTATTTGATTCAGAATCTATTGCTAAAATCAATTTACGCCAGTGAAAACACGAACTTCCGCACAAACATCCAGAGCAAAAGCGCCAAACCGGCGCCGCTGCCTGGTCACCGGAGCCGGGGGATTCGCCGGATCCCATCTGGTGGAGTTACTTCTATCTGAGGGCCATCAGGTCAGCGCGGCGCTTGCCACCCAAGAGGACCCGGAAAACCTGGCCCATCTCGGCAAACAGATCGAGCGGGTCAGATTTGATCTGACCAGCGCCTCGCGAACATCCAAACTGCTTATGCAAACCCGGCCGGAATGGATATTTCATCTGGCCGGATTTTCTTCGGTCGGTCGCTCGTTCTCCCATGAGCGAATGACGTACGATATCAATTTTGGCGGGACGCTGAATGTGCTGGAAGCAGCCAAAGGCCTGCCAGACCTCGACAAGCTGATAATCGTCAGCTCGGCAGATGTCTACGGCGCATTCCAACCCCGGGGAAAGTTGTTAAGCGAAAACCAACGGCTCTCCCCTATTTCTCCGTACGGTATTTCCAAAGCCGCCGCGGAGCATCTGAGCCGGCTGTATCATCGCAACTACGGGCTGCCGGTTGTCATCACCCGCCCGTTTAATCATATCGGTCCGCGCCAGAGCGACACGTTCGCCCTGCCGGCCTTTTGCAAACAGATAGCGCTGATTGAATCTGGCAAACAGCGGGCGCTAATCAAGGTCGGGGACCTGTCTGTCAAACGTGATCTGTCTGATGTGCGCGACATTGTGTCAGGCTATCTGGCAGCGGCGAAGGCGGGCAGACACGGAGAGACTTATCAACTTTGCTCAGGCCGGTCAGTGAAACTTGAATCAGTTTTACGCTCATTGCTCAAAAAATCTGACAAATCAATCAAGATCAGCGTTGATGGCGCACGTCTGCGCCCCGTTGATATCCCTGTCTTGCGCGGGGACAACAGCAAAGCCGTTAAGGAATTGGGTTGGGCGCCCCGATATGGATTGCAACAGGCCCTGGACTCATGCCTGGACTACTGGCGCCAAAAAGCGGCCCGCAAGGAACTCTGAGCGCCGGGACTTGACGTTTTCGCAAAGCCTCGGCTTATTACGCCTCCCGCGGAATAAGGTAGGGACGGACCCGGCCAAAACCGCTAAATTGAGACTCTGGAATTAGCATCGGGGATATAAATTGAAACAGGCAACGAAGAAATCAAGCGCTGCGAAGCGGACAATCACGAGGAGCCGGCCGGCAAAGAATTCCGGCCGTAATAAAAAACCGGGGTCGCTGATTGACAAAATTATCCGGCGTGAGGCGAATATCGGGATTGTCGGTCTGGGCTATGTCGGACTCCCGCTGGCGGTGGAATTCGCACAGAAGGGTTTCAAAGTCACCGGATTCGATATTTCAAAAGCGAAAATTGCGCTCATAAACTCCGGCAAATCTGACATTGATGATGTTTCTCCGGACGATGTGAAGACGCTGGTCAAGGCCGGGCTTCTGACAGCCACAGATGACCCGCAACTGATCGGGCAGATGGACACAATCTCGATCTGTGTTCCAACACCACTGTCCAAAACAAAAGACCCGGACATCAGCTACATTCTGGCCGCTGTTGACTGGATCAAGGCGCACATTCACAAAGAAATGTTGATTGTGCTGGAGTCAACGACCTATCCCGGCACCACTGATGAAATAATCCAACCCCGGCTCGAACAGAGCGGATTGAAAGCCGGCCGTGATTTTTACCTGGCCTATTCACCGGAGCGAATTGATCCGGGCAACAAAACATTTACCACGCTTAACACCCCGCGTATCGTGGGTGGTGTCACGCCGCGCTGCGCGAAAATCGCCAGTATTTTTTACGAACAAATAATCTCTGGCATTCACATGGTTTCCTCAACCCGCGCGGCTGAAATGGTGAAACTCCTGGAAAACACGTTTCGCTCGGTGAATATCGGCCTGGTAAATGAAGTCGCTCTGATGTGTGACAGGTTGGGATTGAATGTCTGGGAAATTATCGACTCTGCCGCCACCAAGCCGTTCGGGTTTATGCCGTTTTATCCCGGTCCGGGCCTGGGCGGACACTGCATACCGATTGACCCGCATTACCTGTCCTGGAAACTGAAATCGCTGAACTACTACGCCCGCTTTATTGAACTGGCCGGCGATGTCAACTCCAGTATGCCCGGCTATGTCGTCCAGCGCATTTCCCGTCTGCTGAACACTTTTTCAAAGTCCCTCAAAGGCTCAAACATTCTCATTTTGGGGGTGGCCTACAAGAAAGACATTAAGGATGTTCGCGAATCACCTGCGCTGGATGTTATCAAGCTGCTCGAAGACGCAGGAGCTAAAGTCAGCTACAATGATCCGTATGTGCCGGAAATCACCTGGAACGAGACAACCCACAAATCCAGGAAACTGAGCGCAGCGCTGGCTAAGAAGGCCGATTGCAGTGTGATCCTGACAGATCACTCCAGCTACGATTATCAGTGGCTGGTGGACCATTCGCGGGCGGTTTTTGATACCCGCAACGCAACCAGCAAAGTTCGCAAAAACAGGTCAAGAATTTCCCTGCTGTAACGCCAATCCAGAATTTTTCTGCCGGTAAGTATCCCTCCTCCGCTGTCGATAAATAGTAGATAGCCGGCAAAGGGTATTTACGACAGTGCAGACCAACGAAAATCAACCAACTCCGGGCGGAGGACTCGTTCGAACGCCTGTTTCAAATCGAACCGAATTCACCCCGGGCGCAGGCGAATCTCCGGCGAGTTTTGTCCTGGAAACTCCGGTTGTAGAACGCCTGACTCAGGATTTGGACAAGGCGGTCAAGGCGATTTGCCTTTATCCTCCGGCAAACCCGATTTGCGCCAGCGCAACCGAGCGTTTCGCCGAACAGCTCCTGGGTGCGCTCATCCTCTGCGGCAAACTCACACTGGGAGTCGCACCTGACGCGTTCACCTATCAAGACAAGCCTCTCAAAGCTGTCAACGCCGAAGGGACCCAGTTGCCTGGCCTGTGCTACGCCAGCGGAATTACCGAGTTCTGTTTCGACTCGCATTTGACATCGGAGGGTATAGGCGTTCTGTTGGGGATACTGCGCAAGGTCATCACCCGCGCCGAGGGTGATATGGATTTGAGTGAAGCCCTGTGGGGAGAGACAATCCCGGGATTCAGTTATGTGAAACTTGTGGATTTGCCATTCACCGACTATGAAGCGGAAATCAGGTCCCAATATTTTTCTCAGCAAAACCCCGGCGCCAGGCCCGGTTCTCTCCCGGGGAATGAAAGAGACCCCGATGCCAACCCTGGTTATCTATCAGGGGACGAAAGCGCCCCCGCCTTTGCCCAAATCTTTGTCGATGAATCATTTACTGAAGTTGAAGACCCGAACGGTCCCTGCGCGCAGAGCTTTGAGAGAATCGTCACAACATTGTCCGATGATGGCGCCGCTGACGATGCACAGGCGAATGACACACTCGGAGATGGCAGTCCGGCAGCCCCGGCGCCGGGGGCGCGCGAAATGCTCCAGATGGTGTATGAACTTGATGAAGATGAATCCCAGCGGGCGGCGCTCGCCCTGGCCAGAGACGGGGATTTTGCCGCGGCCGATGAATTGGTTAATATCGCCGGCGACTTGCTTGATCTGGAAGAGCATTTGTCTGGAATCATTGATGTCATGGCAGTTTTCACACGCGCACACGGATCAATACTCAGTTCAGGAAACTTCACCACTGCCACCCGGCTGATCAAATTGCTCGGCGCAGTCCGGGAGCGATGTGAGAAAAACTATCCTCTCTGGAAAGAGAAAATCAGCGAAACAGTTTCGGCAATTTGCTCCCGCGAACGCCTGCGTTCAATCATAGATGCGCTCAACAACAATCCTAATGTCAGCGCCGCTGACTTAACAACATATCTTGCCGAGTTTGATTGGAAAGCGCTTTCCGCTATCAGTGAACTTCTCGGCGAACTGGAACACAGAGACCATCGGAGTGCGCTGTGCGAATTTCTGGCCGGGGCAGATAAGCAGCACGTGGATTTAATATCCAAGGGGATTTACGACAAGCGCTGGTATGTGGTAAGAAATACCGCAATGATCCTTGCAAACAATAACGACAAACGGGCGCACAAACATCTTCTCAAAGCGCTTGAACATGAAGATCACCGGGTGCGGCTGGAGGTAGTCAAGAGCGCCGCTTCACATGACGCAGACTTTGTGCGCCAGGTCGCGTTTATTGGTGTGCGTGACGAAAACGAAGAGCTTCAGAATATGTCCCTCGAACTGGCGCTGCAACAAAGCGGCCAGAATGCGTTCGAATTGTTCTCTGCCCTGGTCAACGAAATAGGCCTCGACCGCCTGCCCCCGAACGTCACCGAAAAGGCGCTTCTGGGATATTCATTGTCCGGCAAGGACAAGGCAATCCCTTACCTGGTGAAACTCGCAGGGTCATGGGGCGTGTTTTCACGCACTCTGCAAAAGTTCCGTCGCGCAGCAATCCGTGCTCTCAACAGCAACCCATCTGACGGGGCAACGGCCGCTCTCAAGAAATTATGCGGCAGTTGGAATAACGACATTCGACAGGCGGCCCGTGAAGCTTTCAGTGAACGAATGAGTAAATCAGATCAATGACAATAAACTTATACGCATATCTCTGAACGTACGATGAATACTCGATGAATACACGATGAATGACTTCCAGCGCCAGATGACCGGAATTCCCGCCAGCGGGAAAATGTCCGATACTGAATTTGATCCGATTGAGGGAGCAACACTGCTCAGCTTATTTTTTGGCCTGGGAAAGACACTCCGCCTGGTAGGCCATGACAATGACACCTTCAAAAATCAAATTGGCAAATTTTGGGAGCGCTTTGAACTAGTCGCCGAAGGCGCAGATAAGCTGACCATCAAAATTGTCACCGGGCGGCTGTTTATCAACGAAAATCTGTGCCGCACCGCGCTCAAATCTGAAGTTGTCCTGGAGGCGATTGAGCGCTGGAACGCCCTGGCAATCGGCGGAATTGAAATCAGCTTCCAACCGGAAACCACCGGACTGGCGACACTTTTTCAAATACTCAACCAGACCAGCGGAGTTGAAACGTCTGAGGAAATTCAAAACAAACTTGTCCGCGCTGATGTCAGTGGAATCCGTCTTTTGTCCACCGCAGAAGTTGAAGAAGGGACAGGCTTGCCCGAAGAGGACCGGACGCACATGCGCCGTCAGGCCCGATCGGTGTTCTTTCAATCTATGCGCGCAATTAGCGAATCCACTTCCCAGATTCTTGCCGGGCGGGAGGGGAATATACGCCAGACTAAACAGGTGGTCCATTCTCTGGTAGACCAGTTGATGGTAGAAGACTCATCGCTTTTGGAACTCACTGCCATAAAAGATTACGATGACTACACGTTTGCCCACAGTGTCAATGTCTGTATTTATTCCCTGGCGATCGGGGTAAACCTGCAAATGGACCATCGCCGTCTCAGCCAACTCGGGTTTTCCGCCCTGTTCCATGATATCGGCAAAACAAAACTGCCATCAGATGTTGTGAAAAAGCCGGGAGCTTTTGACAATGAAGATTGGATCATGATGCAGCGGCATCCGTCACTCGGCGCCAAGATGTTACTGAAAAACTTCCCCATCAGCGCCCATACGGTGCGTGGAGCGCTGACGGCGTTTGAGCATCATATCAACATTGACGGCACCGGTTATCCCCGAAGGCGGGAACTTCGTGGACTAAACCTCTTCTCACGTATCGTGACAATCGCGGACACATATGACGCACTGACATCGGGGCGTATTTATATAAAACAACAGATATCGCCGATAGAAGTGATACGAAAAATGTTTTACCAGATGGACCAAAAATTTGACCAGTTGCTGCTCAAAGTGTTCATCAACAGTATCGGCCTGTTTCCCGCAGGGTCGCTTCTTTTGCTCAGCAATGACCAGGTGGCAATTGTGGAGAAAATCCATCCGGACCAGCCGGGATTACCTGTCGTGCGGGTTATCGGAGACCGGACCGGTGTCAGACAAACGGCGAAACTGGTTGACCTCGCCGCTGCGGAGTCCGCCGAGGTGCACATCAAACGCTTTCTGAACCCGCAAACATGCAACATTGATCTCAAATACTTTGTGCTCAATGATCTGCCGGTAGAATGAACGCTTGGGCACACCGGCGCAATCCTTCCCTCGGTTGCGTCACGTAAACGCTAAAAGCAAAAACCTAAAAGCGAATACTTAGCGTCGCGCCGATCGCCGTCTGTTCAGTTGATCCGGGCTGCGGGCCGCGAATCGGGCCGATAGTTAATTCTGAGCCGGGTCCCGGAAAGTTCCGCAGGTGGGCATCCACGAACGCATCAAACATCGACAGAAAAATTGAGGTTCCGGTCAGCCAGGCATAGTAATTTCTGTCGTTTTTCACCGCTTCGAATTCCCCAAAAAGCAGCGCCCGCCGCGAATCACCGAACGGTTGCGCCTCAAATGCCGCCCGAGCATCCGAAGTTTCCCTTCGAAATTTCAACCAGCGTGAAAACAACAATCCTTCGGCGCCAATAACCAGCGCCGCCTTGATATACTGGCGGTTGCCAATCTGTCCCAGCCCCGGCACAAGCATTGACTTGAACAGAGCCACAGTCGGCCTTTGAGACGGCCGGCTTTCTGTCGAATCGCCTGTCCATGATTCGTAATCAGGCAGTGTGTCAGTGTCAGAATAGTCGAGGGACAAACGGGACAACAAGTAATCTGAATTCAACTCGCTACCCGGAAACTCTGGCCCGGCCTGCGGAAGTGGTTCCGCGTATGCGCGCTGAAACGAAACGAATACACACAAACCGATCACGAATAAAAAGGGTGTTGGCGGCATGAATAGCGCCAGAGTTTTGTGCATGACGCTGCGTCGAGGTACAATCATAACACAGTTTTGTTCAATTCGCCGGGGAACAGACTTTCAGCCGTTTGCTGTAAAATGTTATTTCCAGCGTATTTGTAGGGACTTCTATCAGTTCCCCGTCCAGATACAGGGTGCGCCCTTTGACCGAGCCGATAGTGATTTCTTCACCGCGATAGAGGCGCACTCCATCGTCGAAAAAATATTTTCTCTTGTAAATATCACGTATGACTTTTGACAGCGGCGCTCCCTCCACCCCCATGTCAAGTGTGACTTCAAATTTGTGATCATCGGTCAACGCCGCAGGCGCCAGCGGCAATCCGGCGCTGTATGAAAGTAAATTGACATTCACCAGGAGTGACTGCAGGTCGAAGCGGTAGGAGTCAATTTTGACCGGGGTGTGGTCTCGACTGATTTCAGCGACGGTCTGGGCGACCAGCCGCGTCCAACCCATGGCGAAACGGGGAAGTGAACGGTTCTCCAGCGCCCGCTGAAGCGCCGGCAACAGTCCAAGTCCGATTGACCCAAAAAACGGCTGGCCGGAAACTTTTCCACAATCAATCGTGCGGGTCTGGTCGCTTATTATCACTTCTCTGGCCCTGGCCATCGAGGGCGGCCCATACAGCGATGTAAATATGTTGTTGAACTTGCCCAGTGGAAAAATCGCCAGACGCACACCCGACCCGACCAGCGCCCGCGCAACAAGATTAACGGCGCCATCACCACCGGCGGCAACCATCGCGAATGGCTTACGCGCTATCGCACGGCTGGCCTCAATCGCCATCGCTTTCGGGCCTTGCGGTCGAAGCAACTCGACATCAAAGTTCTTCTCACGCAGAAACGAAGCAAGTTTGTGAACAGCGTCTTCTCGATAAGCGAAACTGTGACGGTTTTCCAGAATCACCAGGCGCTTTTTGCGAGGTACATAGACTCGCTGAGAACGGCGCTGGCGGCCCTCTGGTCGCTGATGAGGGCGTTGACTCGACTGGTGCGGCCTGCGCGACCGGCTCTGGGACCTGTTGGTCGATGGACTTTTTGGCCGTTGTTCATTCATAGCAATTCATTGATATGCATAGACATTCATAGAAACTAAAACGCTCTCTCGCACAGTTTTCTGCCGAGCGGTCTTCTGCGCTAGAACACCTTGCGCGACCGCTAAACCAAGATACTTCTTTATCCTCGGCGGCGAAAGCCTCAAGGATTCGAGGCAGCGGCAAACTGTCCGCCGAAGAATGTGTTACATTCACTATCGGGCAAATGTCGTCCCGTAAATTGATTCTGCTCACAGGCGCTGGCCAGAGGTGAAATATCCCTAATTTCCCGAAACTCATAGACGTTCAATCCGAGCTGCCCGAATACGAGTTTGACCAGGGCGATCTCAAGAATTTCGCCGCCGGTTTCTTTGAGGGCAAGCTGGGAGGACTCGACAGGCTGCTGAGGGTCTTTGAAACTGCCGGGATCGACAAACGATCGCTCTCAAAACCGCTTGAATGGTTCAAGGAAAATAAGTCATTTCAGGAGAAAAACGATGCGTACATCGAACTGGCTCTGGAGTTATCAGCCAGAGCCATAGAAAAACTGCTTGAAAGTAATTCTCTGCCCGCCACAGAAATCGACCACCTGCTGTTCGTTTCGACCACCGGTCTTGCGACACCGTCGATCGACGCCCGGCTGATTGGCAGGCTCGGCTTCAGATCGAATGTCCGGCGCACACCAATCTGGGGTCTGGGCTGCGCGGGCGGGGCGTTGGGCCTGGCCCGGGCGCGGGATATTCTGCTCGGGGCGCCGCAGGCAAAGCTGCTCTTGATAAATGTTGAGCTGTGCAGCCTGACCTTCAGTTTCCATGATTTTTCCAAAAGCAATCTGGTTGCCACCGCGCTCTTTTCCGATGCCGTCACCTCGGCGCTCTTGAGCGGCGCTGATTCGGAATTAGCCGGGGCGGAAATGATTGACAGTGCCGAGACCACCTGGCCGGATTCGCTGGATGTCATGGGCTGGAATTTGCGTAGTGATGGAATGCAGGTCGTCTTTTCGGAGCGTATTCCGCGTATTGTGGAAGAAAACATGCGCGAATGCGTGGATACATTTCTACAGTCCAGTTCGGCGAAAATTGAGGATGTGGCTCATATTTTGCTTCATCCCGGCGGAAGAAAAGTTCTTGAGGCATATTGCAAGGCCCTGGAAATCGCCCCGGAGCGGCTGGAAATTTCCTGCGACATACTGCGAAAGTACGGTAATTGCTCCTCTGCCACGGTCATGCTTGTCCTCGAAGAGTTCCTGCACCGGAAAAAATACCAACCCGGCGACCTGGCGCTAATCAGCGCCCTCGGCCCCGGCTTCAGCGCGGGGAATGTGTTGTTGGAGTTGTAGCCAACTGAAATAGATAAAGCCAACCCTGAGCGGCCTGTTGAAGAACGCCGAACTAATGCAGATCGGGGATTAGCGCAACCCCAGGCGCGTCATTTATGCCGACAGGCTACTCCGGCGGGCGCCAGCTGTGGCCAAAATCCTCGGTCAGCCAGGCCGAATCCAGACTCTCAACTCCCTCGGGAAACAAAAACCCGTGGCCGGTCTCATCGAGCATGACGCCGTCAATCCACAGGGCGGATTTATGCTGATTCGGTTGTTCATAAAGTGTCACCACCTGCCAGCTATGGCCGCCATTTGTTGTGACGGCAAAGAGTGTGTCAATAAAGACAAACGCAATCTGCCGGCTGACAAACTCTGCATACAAATCGGAAATCCTGCCAGGCTCCAATAGTGTCATCTGAAAAACGGTGACTTCAGATTCTTTATTATCCAATCCGTCTCCGACAACTTCGACAGCTCTCGCAGGGACTGCGCTGACGCGCAACGTCGGGGCTCCGCCGGGAAATGGACTCAAGGATGACCCGGCCTCGGCCTGAATTAAAAACGGCCCGGAGAACTCTCGCGCCGAGCTGCCGGTCGCATCAAAAATCAACGCCTTCAGCGTAAGAATCGCCAGCATAACGAGCGCTGTAATAGACAGGCCCAGCGCGATAACTGCGGCGCGCCTGAGTCGATAGCGCTTCTCGGTAACACTGACTTGGCGCAACTGTGAAAACAGTCGAATCCCGCCCAAATTTCGCTCAGGCGCCGGGGACGCCGAATCGACAATATCTTCAGGTTTTGGCAGCGCCGGAAATGCCGGGGACGCCGGGGACGCCTGAGATTCTGAATCCGGTTCTGAACTATGAAATTGGCGATAATCAGACATTGGTATTCACCGTCACACGCAGCGCAATCATCATGGCTAGCGGCAGAGGCAGGCGCCTGGACTACCGGGGCGGCCGAGGCGACCGGGTGTCCTGCGCAGGTTTAGTATTCTCTGTTGAATGACGTCTGCAAATATATTTCTTATCTGAGCGTTAGGCGCTCTATATGTGATTTCTTCCAATGACTAAAAATAACTGAGTCTGGCGCAAACGCAAAAGTATTCTATCAATATTATTGCCCCAAATTAAACTCTGTATTATAATCATCAATGTCGCGGCTCCCGAATGGATGGGACCGCAGCCATCCGTGCGCTCGGCGCGCTCGGCGGAAATCACAACTAAAAGCAAACTACGAACGGCAGAATGTTGGCTATTAAGATGAGAGGTCAAACATGAGTCGCGATCCTGTGTATCTTTCCAAAGCAGGCCGCGCCAAACTCGAGCAAAATTTGTTGACGCTCAAAACTGTCGAGCGTCCACGCATTGTCTCAGAGATTACCCGCGCTATGCATCTTGGCGACCTTTCAGAAAACGCCGAATATCACGCCGCCAAAGAGGCCCAGCAACACCTGGAGCGGAAGATCGCTGATCTGGAAGACAAACTCTCACGTGTCAGATCTATTGACATAGATAAGATCCCAACGGACAAAGCATATTTGTTTGCCGAAGTGCAGGTGCAAAATCTGGACAACAAAAAAGAAAAGATTTCCTACAAATTGATGCCGCCGGAAGAAACTGATGTTGACAATGATGAAATATCGGTCAAATCACCAATAGGCGTTGGGCTGTTGGGCAAGTCCGTCGGTGATAGAGTGGAAATTCAGGTCCCTGCCGGCCTGTTGCGGTACAAGATTCTAAAAATCTCTCGCGAATAAGACACAGATGAAATCCGGCGGTTCAAAAGCGCACGCGAAATCCACACACTTCCGCGCCCTTGCCCCCGGCCCCTGCCTTCACAAGAGGCCGGAGAGTTTTTATTGTCGTGGACACTCTGGAGGAAGCCCGGTCCCCGGGCGATACTGATTCTGTGACAGTAAGCTGCCGATGATAGTGAAGTATCACCGGCGAGATTTGGCTTAACTCCATAAGCTGAAATAAATTCGTCTGGCCTGATTTAGTGGGCCAGGTGTTTGCGCTCCCGGTCAAAACATCTATCTTTTCTATAAGATTGGGCGCCAGTGAAAGCTGGGTCGAACCCCCGGAGATGATTGACGATTCAATCATGAGAACAATCACAAAATCCATGAGATTCACGCGATTTATAGAGAGAATTGTAGGGACAAAAAAATGCCGCAAACGACACAGAAACTGAATCCGAAAGATACCGAAAAGCAAACCGTCATGTTCCACGATTCTATCACCGAAGCAGTCGGCCAAACACCGCTGGTGAAGATCAGGAAAATGACCGCCAGGCGCGGCATTACATGCACAATTCTGGTCAAACTTGAGTTCCTCAATCCGATGGCCTCAGTCAAAGACCGTATGGCGGTCTGGGTGCTCAATGATGCGATCAAAGAAGGGAAACTGAAACCCGGCCAAACAATCATTGAAGCAACCTCCGGCAACACCGGGGCGGCTGTGGCTATGTTCGCCGCGGCCCACGGTTACAAGGCGATTCTGACAGTTCCGGACAAAATATCTGGTGAAAAACTCGATACTATGCGCGCCTTCGGTGTCAAGCTGGTGGTCTGTCCGTCTGATGTTCCGGTAGATTCAGAGGATAATTACTATCAAACCGCCAAACGAATTCACCGCGACACGCCTAACAGCTATTTTCTGGAACAGTATCAAAATACAAAAAACATTGATGCGCATTATTACACCACCGGCCCGGAAATCTGGAAACAGACAAACGGAGCGCTAACCTGTTTTGTGGGAGGCATCGGCACCGGCGGCACAGTCAGCGGCGTTGCACGCTATCTCAAAGAGCAAAACAGTGAAATTGAAGTGGTCGCCGCAGATCCAATCGGCTCGATATACTATCAGTATCATAAAGATTGCACACTGGTTGAGCCTGGCACATATCTGGTCGAGGGAATTGGTGAAGATATGGTTTGCCAGTCGATTGATATGTCTGTCATTGACAAAATCTACCAGGTAACCGATCAGGAGTGTTTCGAGACCGCCCGCGAACTGGCCAGAACTGAGGGTATTTTCGCCGGCGGCAGCTCCGGCGCGGCGCTGCATGTGGCGCTCAAGTATGCCAAAGGCCTTGGAACCGATGCTACCGTACTGGTCATTCTGCCTGACAGTGGCATGAAATATGTCAGCAAGTTTTACAACGATGAGTGGATATCTGAAAAAGGGCTGTCTGTATGAGCGAGTGGAAAGACAGGTTCCCTGACTGGGACAAGCTCAAGTTTGAAACCAAACTGACCCATTGCCACCCGGCTGATCAGGCTACCGGGGCGGTTTCTACGCCTATTCACCAAACAGCCACGTTCAAGCTGCGGGCGCCCGGTGATGAATCAGGGTATGTCTACAGCCGAAGCGCAAACCCCACTCGTGACGCCCTGCAGGACTCTCTGGCGGCGCTGGAGGGCGGAAGCGAAGCGCTGGCCTTCTCCAGCGGGCTGGCCGCAACCCATACGGTTATCAATCTCCTCAAAAGCGGCGAACATGTTGTCGCCGGTGATGATCTATATGGAGGCACACCGAGGCAGTTTAACCAGGTGCATGCCGCGAACAGCGCCATCGAATTCAGCTATGTTGACGGACGCGACCCGGCGAATATTGACAAAGCTGTGACCGGCAAAACCCGCTTGATCTGGATCGAAACGCCCACCAACCCGCTTTTGAAATCCTATGACATCGCGGCCATCGCCAAAATCTCCAAAAAACGCGGTGTACTGCTGGCGGTTGACAACACCTTTGCCACCTCGCATCTACAGCGGCCGCTCGAGCTGGGGGCGGACCTGGTTGTTTATTCGCTGACCAAGTACATGGCGGGTCACTCAGACACGCTGGGCGGCGCCGTTATCGTTAACGACCAGCGCCTGGCCGAGAAACTGCGCTTTTTTCAAAACGCTGTCGGGGCCATCCTCTCACCGTTTGACTGCTGGCTGGTGGCGCGCGGACTTAAAACACTGGCTGTGCGCCTGGACCGCCAGAGCGCCAGCGCGCGGACTATCGCCGAGCATCTGCAAACACTCGATGAAGTCCGCGAGGTCTTATATCCAGGTCTGGACGGACGTCAGCTCTTGAACAACATGAAATCCGGGGGCGGCATGGTTTCGTTCCGCCTTGACGGCGAATTTGAGGACGTCAAGCGTTTTGTCATGTCCACGCGGCTGTTTACCCTGGCGGAATCGCTGGGCGGCGTTGAATCACTCGTGAATCACCCCGCTTCAATGACACATGCCTCAATACCGCGCGAAACACGGCTTGAATACGGAATTGATGACGGATTAGTGCGCCTTTCGGTGGGACTCGAAGACGCCGGTGATCTGATTGATGATCTCAACAGCGCCCTGGCGATTTACAGCAAGAAACGCAGCGCCTCGGTGGTTTCTTGACCTTCCCTCGGGGCTTGTTGATAAACCCCTAATTGTCTTTGCGATGAGTCCGCCTGGGCGGATGACGTGGCAATCTCCCGGCAAACATACGGCAGGGCTTGGATCTGCTATAGCAGCCCTTATTTCGGAATCACCTGCGGAGCAACCTTAACTAAATCAAGCAAGTCGTCAATCGCCACTGGCTCGGCGGAATAAAACCCCTGGCCATACTTGCAGCGCGCCATCTGGCCGTATGCGCGCGACATTGTCTCCAGATAAAACAGATAGTCCCCGTCCTTGTCCGGATTCTGAAACTGGGAGCGATGCGCCTTGAGTGAATCCATCCAGCGTTCATAATAATCGGTAATGTCCACCACAAAACTCGGCGATACCGCCTGCGGCAAGAAGTAATGAAAGACACGCATCACGCGATGCGGTTCCAGTTCGCTTTCCAGTTTCTTAAGTGCGGCGATATTGACAGCGTTGAGACAAATAACTCCAGTGGCCACATGGTCCGGGTGTGACTGGCGGCGTCCGGTTGCAATCTGCGGATAGGGACAGAGCAGGATTTTCGGTCTGATTCTTCGAATCAACTGCGCAATCTCAACCCGGCGCTGATAGGTGTCTGTCAGTTGTGTGTCACCCCAATCATACGGCGGCGACAGATACACACCCATGATCTTAGCGGCGTCCCTGGCTTCCTGTCGGCGGATTTCAATATTTCCGCCGGTGCCCATCTCGCCTTCTGTCAGGAATGTTATTGCGGCGCTATGTCCCTGAGCGACCAGCCTGCACAGCGTCCCTCCGCAGCCAACTTCAACATCATCCGGATGAGCGCCGATTGCCAGTACATCGTAATTCGTATCTGCCATATTTTCTATCTGTGGTTATGCTTCCTGCAAGGATTCATGCCAGGAGCGCAAGGCCCCTGACCTGCGAAATTAACAATATGAGTATAAAAAAGGCCGGACTAATAAGCGCCATAGTCGTCCGGCCTGAGAATCAAAATCTTTCTTGGATAATCCTGCCAGAGCCGGCTAAAATCCCATCTGATAAGTAGAATCTGGAATCCGCAACTCAAGCGGTATAAAATCGTGGAATTGGTCTGAATGAAACTTCAAGAGAGTCGGCCAGACTTCGAACAAATAACGCGCGCCGTTTTCGTCAGCGAAACCGTCATAGGCTGCATATTCAACGAAGTGAGTTGTAAATCCACCTGACTCAAGTAATTCTGAAAATATTTTACTCTGATTGAAATGTTCAAACTTAGCTACACGGGTCGCCATTATCAGTATCTTACCTGAAAACGAAAGCAATACAGCAGGGTCTGCCAGAAGCACATCATTTAAGATATTCGGCAGATCATTACTCTGCCAGAGCGGCCAGATGCTGTCATAGGGCAGTCCGGTTGTCAAGAACGATGAGTCAAACGGCAGGAATATTCTCAGAATATTATCTTCGCCGGTGGACTCATTCGGCACGGCCGGGAAAGTGACATCAGATGGAGGATTATATATTAGAGCGGTGTCTTCAGTTCTAATATCAAATGTCGTGTCAATGGGATTGAACGCAGTGTCAGGATGAAATAGGAACGTTGTATCTATGAAATTGCCGATCTGGTTTAGCGTAGTATCCACAGTAGTGTCTACAACGATTGTCGTTTCAAACATAGTATCCGGCGGCGAAAACACTGTGTCATGAGTTATTATCGTGTCAACAATCACAAACGGAGGGACGTTAAAAATGGTGTCAAACACAGTATCGACAGTCACCATTGTATCAATCGTTACACCAGTATCAATCGTCGTATCAAAAAACGACGAATCAAACATCGTATCAAACAACGGAGTAGAATCGATAGTCACAGTTGTACTGGGTGTATCAACAACTGTGTCAATCCTGATAAAGACGATGTTTGTCTCCAGTGGAAATGTATCTATAAGAGTATCAATGTTCGAACTATCTGTAATTTTGTAGATAGAATCCACCAGAAACGGATTTCCGGCGTTAACAAAATATAATGTGTCCTCCGGCGAAAAACCGATTGCCGCCGCGATCAGGTAATTTGAAATCGGAGTGGAAAACGATGTATCAATGGCGTCAAACGAACCCCATTCGTTGATCATATCGTCAAACAGATTCTGATATCCATAGGCGGGGTCGGTGAAACTCAGAGGCGCCGAAATTGTCGAAACCGAACCGAATTGTGACGGAAGGCCAATTGAAATGTCACCCGATGTCAGCGCCGCGCGAAATGCGCCGTAACCGCCCATTTCATAGCCGGAAATCCCCCGCAGGTTGGCCCGCAACTGCGGCGAGTTTGGCGTTGAACCGATCATCGGCAGGTTACCAAAGGTATTGAATTGCGTGTCAATAAAAGGCGGGAGTGAGTTTGACACGAGACCCAGATAGTTGCCGTTGGTCACCAGGTTCCCGTAGAATGAGCCGCCGAACGAATTGCTGGAGGCATTGACAGAAACTACGATCATCGGCTCGATCGTGCCTTCGGCGATTAGCCGGTCCATCACGACCTGCATGCCGTGCTGCAGATAGAAAAACTGGTCCCCCTTGAAAGGCGAGAGCATGAATAACACCGGGTATGGCCGCCCGAGGCTTTTGTCCTGGTATCCCGGCGGAGTGTAAACACGTATCGCCGTTGTAGGAAGGTCGCCAAACTGGGAAAACCGGGTTTCGGTAAACAGATGCACACGGGTCCAGGAATCAATACCGGCCTCCGGTCGCTCCGGAAAAACCGGATTTCCCCGGTCCTCACATCCTATCAACAGTGAAGCGCTGAGCGCCACAGCGCCAGCGCACAGCGGGGCGATGTTACGCCGGGCGAATCCCCAAAAGCGTCCGGGTAAGCCTGTCATGCTTTTGTATTTTTTCATGTCATTGTTTCTCATGTCATCGTCCCCTAAAATC
>JADFNA010000187.1 GCA_022563625.1 Candidatus Zixiibacteriota bacterium | reverse complement strand
ATCCGCTGCAATTTACGTCTGCTGCGTAGACACAAGGGCTAGGAGGTGGACCACTGTTGAATAGGTATGCCCAGAGAATGTCGTAATCCGCCTGATCAATAACACCATCGATATTAAGATCGCCGCGGCGACAATCGGTATACGCAAAATCAGCGATCCTGAGTAGAAAGGCGTCTTCTCCGACGACAAGAGTGTCGAAGCCAGTAGTTGTATGTAGCCCTGACGACCCTGTCTCGATTGCGACATAGATACCGTTTGAATCGACAACATGGATTCCGTATCCTTCATCTGAGCCTGTTCCACCGAAGTAAGTAGAAAACACTATTTGCTCTGTGGAATCTGTTTTGCTAGGATCGAGCCGGATGATAAAAACATCTTTTCCACCCTGATTTGTCGAAGTGATTGGATCTTTGGTCGGAAAATTCGTCGATTTCGTCCATCCGGTAACAAAAATTGTTCCGTCGTCCATGGCCGCCACTCCGTATCCTTCTTCAAGCGCATCGCCTCCTATATACGTGGAGTACAGAAGTGATAAGTCGCCGGTAGCCGCGGCGTTAATTTTGAATAAGAAAGCATCTCTGAGCCCGCCCAAAAGCGAATCTCCGCCAAGGCGGATATTGAGATCACTGGATTCAGTAAGCCCGGTGATATACGAAATGTCACTGTTATCTAAGACTATGCGCCAGGGAACATCTCTCCCGCTTCCACCAAAATACGTCGAGTACATCAGATTGTTACCATCTCCGTCATCTGAAAGCTTGAACATGATGCCTTCAATCCCACCGTTAGTTGAGTCTTGGAAGCCGTCGACAACTGGGAAAACTCCCCCTTGAAAGTGATGCTCGAAGCCCGTAACGTACGCTTGTCCGAGGGCGTCAACAGCGATTGCGTACCCAAAATCAAACCCGGTCCCACCTACATACGTGCTATACAAAAGTTCGCTACCGGCTGCATTAAATTTCGTGACGAATACATCATACCCTCCGCCAATCGTGGAATCGGCTGCTGCTCCTTCGATAGGAAAGCCGGGAGCTGCGTACCCGGTTACAAACGCTTCTCCATTACTGCTTACGGCAATCCCATATCCTTGATCTTGACCAGTACCTCCAAGATAGGTGCTATATACCAAATCGGAACCTGCCGCGTTCAATTTTGTGACAAATACGTCACGTGGACCTCCACCATAGTTGGACTGAACGGCATTGGTGTCCGGGAAATCTGTGGAAGCTGTAGTGCCAATTATGTAAGTTGCGCCATCATCATCAATATCAATGTCTCGTGATTCCTCGAAATCAGTACCGCCAAGATATGTCGAGTAAACGAGAGAGCTGGAGCCAAACTTCTTGGTGTTGAACTTTGCGATGAATACGTCCTGCGAGCCGCAGTCGGTGCATTGGTATGCTCCCGTCGTTGTATCAAAATCGGTTGATGCGGTAACGCCCACCATGTAAGCGAATCCACAATCATCAACCACAACGTCCCAGCCTTCATCATCGCCAGAGCCGCCGAGATATGAGGCGTAATAGACTGACGGATCAATGATGAGCGCCAGCGATGGATGATATTCACCAATAATCTCAAAGCCGACAACATTCTCGGCCAAGAGCACAAATCTTCCACTTACATCAACGCGGGTATACCCATCTGATTGATAGATAACCGGGGGATTTTCTATGATTTCACCCCAGTTTGTCTGGATTATCAGGCGGCCCTGATCGTCGATACTGACGGAATTCGCTCCTGTCCATTCCGACTTGATAACAGCCGGATCGACTCCGGGAGACACGATAAAATCGTATTCCAGCTTACCGTTGGTGTAGTAATACTTTACATCAATGCCCGGATAGACATCCCGGAGCATTACTTCGGTGAAATTCGAAACATTCGAGCGCCACTTTGACGGGTCATTCCCCAGAAAGTAATTTGACTTTCCAGGTATCTGGTTGACTCCCTGAAACATAGGGTCCCGATTTGCTTCTAGGAAGTGCGCCTGGACAATAAGCCGCTCGTACTTGTAGTTTCCACCTGCGCCTGGCAGGTCAGCTGGTATCATCGATTCCAAGGATTTTCCTAGACTTTCGTCCTCAACGCGCCGCGAGAAGTCATAGGTCACTCCTTTGCTTTCGAGCCAGATGGCCGCCTGGCCCATTGTTCCACGGAATTTCACTATCTCGTTGAACTGTCCCACATTCTCCGTGAAATATGAAGTTGGGCGTTTCGTGCCCGTGGCCGGTACTGCTTGACTCGATGACGCCGCAATGAATGACACAGCAGCGACGACAACGAATGCAAGCCGAATTGACTTTAACGTGAAAGTCATCATGCATCCTCCTTGAAAAAGGTTGTGTGAGGGTGTCTGAAAGTATTGTGTTACTTGTACTTCTGGGCGTCACTTGTATGGCGGGAAATCAAACGAAGCCCCTCTGAATCTTTGCGAGTATACAATCTTGGGCAGATTCTGTCAAGTACATTCTTAGCCTGGCTGAATATTGTGGCTGTTACACAAATGTTGCGATTTCATTCAGATTCTTTTTGGAAATATCCGGTACACGGGCGCCATCTTTTGGGTAACCGACAGCCAGGATGAGGACCGGTGTTTCGTGTTTGGGGCGGTCAAGCAGTTTTCTAAGGAAACTCATGGGATGCGGGGTGTGGGTCAGTGACACCAGGCCCGCCTGATGAATGGCCGTGATTAACATGCCCATTGATATTCCGACTGATTCTCCCAGGTAATAATGATGCGTAATCGCGCCGTCAGTATCAAGTTTGTGCCGCTGTGAAAAGACCACTATCAAATACGGCGCCTGTTCCAGATGCGGTTTGTCCGAATCAGTGGCCAGATGTTCGAGGTCGCGCAGCCAGTAGTCGGGCGCTCGCTGTTCGTAGAATTCTTTTTCAACTTGTTCGGCCGCCTGGCGGATTTCTTTCTTAACCTGCGGATCGCTGACAACAACAAAATGCCAGGGCTGCATATTGGCGCCACTCGGCGCCGTTCCGGCTGTCATGATAACCTGTTCAATCAACTCTCGCGGCACAGGTTTGTCAGAAAAATCACGCACCGTGCGTCGGCGTTTCATGTTCTCATAGAACTTTCTTGCCCGTGACAGCATTTGCTCGGGCGTATATTCTATATATCCGTCAAGCGGGACGAGACGCGCTTTTGTCATATTGCATTCACCTGTATGGGTTCACTGTTTTCTTTTGTTAATCCGCGCGTGAGATAGTATTCGCGGCCTGTCGATACTGGCAGTAGTCGCACCAGTCGGACAGCGCCGGGGGACTCTCGGCGCACAGGCAGTGATAGGCTTCCAGAATACGTCCGTTCACCCATGAATCGTTTCCGTGATGGGTGATGATTTGAAGATCAAAATCCAGACGGTTATTGAAAGCGTCTCGGTCTTTTATGCCATTGGCGTACACAAAATACCCGGTGTCTGAAACGCGAAAACCGTTTTGCCGGAGCAGCCAACTGTAGATCTCCAGTTGTCTCTTATAACTTTTGCCCCAGCCCGAATCAATACTGATTTCACTGCGCGTGCTGGTTGCTTTGTAATCGACGACATGCAGTTCACCGGCCGGATTGACCCAAATATCATCAACGGCCCCGAATAGCTCAAAGGATGTGTCAGGATGCCGCCAGCGCACGCCGCGCCGAACATTACGTCAGTCATCGAGGCATTCGTGGGCATAGGGGATGGCTTCAATGCCAAACTCTTTCATCAGCGGATGTGGGACGCCCTGTGTGCGATAGGTATCGAATTCTGCCTTCAGTAATTCGTCAACCGCCAGATTCAAGGTAAATCCGGGCGTGGAGGGCCGGTCAATGCCTAATCGGCGGTCAAGGTAGAAACAGTGCGGACAGCGGATGAAATTTTCCAGTTTCGAGCGGCTGAGTGGAAAGGAGTCGGTAGAATCCGGATCAAACAGATTGCGGACCCGTTTAGCTTTTCTCGCCATGCCGGGAATATAGCGCCGGAGTGTGAGCTAAGGCAAAGTAGGAGGCGGATGGTGGCGCTGAGAATCAGGCTACTTCAATATCACCATTTTCTTTCTCTCTACTGTATCACCGGAAGTGAAGCGGACGAAGTAGATGCCGCTTGAAACTTTTCCGCCTGATGCGTTGCGGCCGTCCCATAGAACTGAGTGTGACCCTGCCGGGAAACGCCGGTCAGTCACAGTCGCTACTTTTCTGCCCAGTATGTTATAAACTTCGATTTTGACCGGCGCCGCTTTTGGCAGAGAAAACGCCAGGCGTGTTTCTGGATTCGAGGGGTTGGGGTAGATGGCATCAAAGCTCGGTACGGTAATTCGCGAAAGATCACCTGTTGGTTTTGTCGCTGACAAAGTGGGAATAAGATAGACCGTTTCGCCGTCCGGGAGAATCTGCGTCGCTTCAACCGAAAGAATTTCAAAATCTCCAGTGATCTCTATCAGGTTCGTGTCGGCCGGTGTGATAAAGCTTTTCGCGTAGATATCTAGAATACCGATATTCACCGTGTCGCCGGTTTGTGACCAGTAGATATCCGGGCCTATGATTTGTTTTGTGATGTTCAGTTTGACTCCGTTTGGCGCAAGTAATGTGATTGCGACTGCGTGGAGCCGCTTGAGCGTATTGATTCTAAGCGCTGTTTTGCCGGGTGAGATTGTTTCGAGATAGAAGACAACGCTCCGATCAACGGCCAGCTTTAACGTTGAGCCATAACGTTCGTATTCAAAGCAGGGCGAGGGAGGCGGCGGGCCACCGGAGAAAATCCGCGCAATGAGGAATGTGACATCAGCGATATTCGTTTTGCCGTCGCAGTTAGCGTCTCCCATCAGCCGGTCGGGCGTGATTGGACGGGTGGCAGGGTCGCAGTCGCCGAAAATGAAACAGATCAACTTCGT
>JADFNA010000186.1 GCA_022563625.1 Candidatus Zixiibacteriota bacterium | reverse complement strand
TGCCGAATACAATGAGAACTATTTACACTCAGCGCACGGTTACAGAACACCGAACGAAGTCGAAAAAAGCTGGAAGATGAACGGAGATACTCTCTTAGAAGTAGCTTGACTAACGGGGAGCGCTACAGGTTTTCTTAATACTCAACCTCAACTCACAAAGGCTAAAACCTATTGTTTCTTCTCAGAATTTTAACTCCTCATTAATTATGGTTTTTTCTGATGACATCACTGTACCTGCTGGATAGCGCCTCTTTCCTTAGGCGGCCAGCCCTGAGCAGGGCAGGTTTTATCAACAACTGTGTTCGGTCCCCGTCATTTTCAGTTTTTTCTTTGTTTCCGGTCTGACCTCCTTTCACATATGCCACAATTACAAAAACGACGACTTAACTCAAAAGACCTTGTGTCCACTTTAGGCTGAAACATGTGAACAACAGGCTTCAGTCAAGCTGAAACTGCAAAGTTCCACCAAGGTTTCTCAAAACCGCAAGATCAAGTAGGTAACACAGGCATTCTCATTGCCCTTCAAGTTTTTGTGGGCGTCACCCCAGTCAAATACGGGGTGTTGCCAGAAGTACTGTTATTCCTATAGTCAAGGTCGAAAGAAAAGTCAATAGCCGTCCAGGAAATTCTGCTCCACGATCACATTGGACCTTCGGCGACACAGTCCCGCTGACCTGCCCTCCCGAATTACAATCGGGGTAAGAGTTAGTGACATGGCAGGTTAGCGCTCTCTCTCAGTGCGCCGCTAAGCGCTTCACGAAACTTCGGCAATGCTCTGGCATACCTTAGTTTTCAGCCCCGTTCAAGGACTCCAGAAACATGCTTTTCCCAAGACCCTCCGGTACACCCGGATCAGGGACCCGTTCCGGGAAATGTGCAGAGAGGTCCGGACCGGACGCCACGCTTCGACAGGAGACTGAGGTTCAAACTGGATCGGAATTCGGAGGGGCGACTCACGACTTCATGGACTGGGAACTGTGGGCGAATTTTCAGGGACGCTGTGTCCTTGCGCAAAACAAAAAAGAACAGGTGGCCGGGTTGCGATTGGCCACCTGTCCCATCTCATAACCTCCTGTGCGCTCGGGAGGTGTATTGATACATTATTTCAACAAGACCATCTTTCTAGTGGCTGAAAACTCTCCAGCTGTAGCCTTGTAAAAATACATTCCTGAAGCGTAATCAGAACCGTCCCATTCAATCGTTACTACTCCGGGGTCAGAAAAACCAGAATATGCACTTACTTTCTGGCCCTGGATGTTGTAAATGGTTATCTCCCAGTTCGCCGCTTCGGGCAAACTGAGTGATATTTTGGTTGATGGGTTAAACGGGTTCGGGTAGTTTTGATTCAGGCTAAACACCTCGGGTAATACACTAGTCTCAGTCTTTTCGGCGACATTCTCTATGGTCACAGGAACCGCACCGGGCTTCCCACGAACGATGATTCTCACACAGTCCTTTCCGGAAAACGGCGTGCCATCCAGGAGATTGCCAGTCAAAGTTAGCTCTCTCTCTTCGCGGTTAGTGACTGCTCCCAGCGCTGCCACAATGGCTTGCGCATCAAACATAAAGACCTGGTCCGTAAAGCCATCCGCGCCAAGAGTGTCGCAATCACAAAGTTCTCCACCGAAAGGTGTAGCTACATCTTCGGGGCTCAAGTTTCTCCCCTCTGATGCTACTCCTTCAAGCTGTACCGTGGCTCGGTCAATGTCGTTGATGTCAAAGTCATCGCCACCTAAAACGGCCACTGGGAGAACACCATTCTTGCCGGTATTCAGGGGGTTGGGACATGACTGCGGCTTGATGTCGATAGAAATGAAGCAACCACACTCGTTGATCGAAATTACGTCTTCGCCGTTGTACACGAACGATTGCCGGTCATTTCCGCTAACGTTATCCACGTTGGCGGTGATCTCCAGGATATAGGAATTCCCGACAGTTAGACTGCTGATGTCGAACGAGCAGGGGAGCGTCGAATTGGTATAGGCCTCCGAGATCAGTTCGACTTCCGTTGTTATGTTCACGGTTTGTGTGACGTCCACGGGGTTGGAAGTAAAGCCGGCGCTGCAGAGATTGGCGACGTTACAGTTGCCGCCGTTAAAGTCAAAAATGCATGCCGTCGCCGACCCGCTGGGGAATTGAATATCGACTTTCACCCAGGCGATCAATGTTTGGTTGGTCCCACTTTTCGTGAACCGAAAGGTGTTCACCCCCTGTTGCCAGTTCGCCAGCAAAGCGGCATTCGTAATCGTGTAGCTGATCTCAGGGGCGGCGCAACTGCACGTAAAGTTCGGATCTGCCGAAAACGTCCCCAGGCTGACGCCATTGAGGAAGAACTCGAAGACGTCGGGCGAGAATCCACAACTCGTGTTGAGTGCAGTGAACGTGAGGGCGTCGATGGTCGCGGGTCCGACCGTCTCAAGCACTCTCACAACACCCGACAGCGGCTCATTCAGTGGATCACTGATCGTCGCCTCGACCTCCAAGCATGGCCCGCCATCCTGCGTGATAGTGACGATGTCCACCTCGGGCAAAGGCCGTGGCGGGAACATCTCCACCGTCCCAACCTTCGCCGGCCCGGTAGTGGTGCTGAAGGCGAACACGTTGGGATTGGCCGTCGCCTCTAAGTCCGGGGCGCCTTGAAAGTTATTGACACCTGGCATATTAGGTATCGCGAATTCAACGAAAGTCGGTGTCAGAACGCCTGGAACCACGTCTATCTGTGGAGTAGGGTTAAAGTTCAACACCCTCTGTTGAGTGTCAAAGAATCCCAATGTGCTAGTACTGGGAGTCACGGTTGTCGAGGTCGGGGTTACTGTGGTCGACACACCGCCGCTGGGTAACATCCGGCCCAGATTTTTGGCGGACAGTTCAGAGAACGCAGATCCGCTCACCCGTCCGACCATGCCGGTCGGACGACTGTTCGCCGTGGGAACTGCAAACTCCGTAATGACATTCGTGCCAGGATTGAGTCGTCCGATCTTGTTGCCGCTAATTTCGGTGAACCAGACATCTCCTGCGGCATCCAGACTAAGACGGCGGGGTCCACCCCCGACCGTGGGGACAGTCCACTCGGTGATGACGTTGGTGGTCGGGTTGAGCCTACCTATCCTGTTGCCAGAAGTCTCGGTAAAATAGAAGGCGCCCGTGGCCGGATCGCGCACGATATCAAAGGGGAAGCTGTTAGGAGTTGGCATCTGCCAGATAGTGCGGACATTGGTGGATGGGTCAAGCCGCGCGATCCGGTTTGCGGAAGAAGCAGCGTAGAAGGGACGCCCCGTAGCATCCAAAGTGACGCCATTTGGATTGATAAATCCAGTGATCCAAGACCGCACCACCGCGGTTGTGGGATTGAGCCTACGGATGCCAAAGGTCTCAATATAGGTGAAGTAGACTTGGCCTGTGCTGGCATCTACGACCACACCGCCTGTGGTGTTACCCGGATCGCCACCGGCGTCGGCAAATTCGAGCACCGTCCACGACGTGATTGCCCCGGTGGATGGAACGAAGCGGCTGATCACGCAACTACCTGAGGACTGATCGTACCAGAGGTTACCGGCTGCATCGATAAAGGATCCTTGGCTGGCGCCTCCCGTTTCTCCCGGGCTTATCCTCTGGGTAATGGTCGCTGTTTGAGCCAGCGCTTGCCCCGCGAGTCCAAGGGCGAGGAAGAGTGCCGCCATTGAGGCCAGCAGACCGATGCGCAACGAGTATTTCTGTCTAGTGTTGTTCATCTCTGTCATCCTCCTCTAGCGCTGCCAGGTACAGTTGCCCTGGGTCGTGCTCGTAAGTGTTAAGACACCGCCAAGAGTGAGTGTCATAGTGATATTTCCATTGGCATCCCGGCTACAAGTCAGCACGTACGATTCCTGCCGGTCTGTCACGCCGTCAGGCATCTCGCCTTCGGACACTTTAGCAATACCTTGCCAGGTGATGGTTCGTACGAGTCCTGGCCCGTCAGTCTGAGAAAAAGTGCTCTCCAATCCTGGTCCACGGACACTGATAAGTTGCCCTGTTTCGTCGTTGACTGACTGGAAGCACATGCCATAGGCGGGAAACTGGCCTGACGCCGTGAGGATAGCCGCTAATGGCCCGTTGGGGTCATCCAGGACGAGCGCCGACGCGCGTACGAAGCTTCCATCTGCTGCAGTCCATTTGCCAGTGACGGTATGATCCGCCGCCGCTGTCCTTGAGAGAACGAACCCAATCAGAATCGAGAGACTCAGCAAGAGGCCGCCAACTCTTCTTAGGCGCTTATTTAAGTGTTTCATCGATTGGTTCCTTCCAAAACTTTGTTACAGGTTCTTTGCGGTACGCTTCCCTCCGTAATCAGAGGTGGGAAATCCCGCGATTGCGCTGAACGGCCAGAGACACCCATTTATGTCCATCCATGTCCCTGATCGAACTAGTCATTACGATCGATAACTGTGATGCGGCGAATCTGACGGCGCGTAATCTGATCAACCGTCTGCTGTGCCGCCAATTTGCCCTTATCACCTCCCTTCAATGATGTGAACAACAGGCTTCAGGCAAGCTGAAACTGCAAAGTTCCACCAATGTTTCTCAAAACTGAAAGATCAAGTAGGTACTAACACAGGCAATCTCATTGCCCTCTAAGTTTTTGTTGGCGTCACCCAAGTCAGATACGGGGTGTTGCCAGAAGTACTGTTATTCCTATAGGCAAGCTCGAAGAAAAAGTCAATAGCCGTCCAGGGGATTCTACTCCAAAATCACATTTTATTTGCGACGATACAGCCCCGATGGCCTGCCCTCCCGGATTCCAATCGGGGTAAGAGTTAGTGACATGGCAGGTTAGCTCTCTCTCTCAGTGCGCCGCTAAGCGCTTCACGAAACTTCGGCAATGCTCTGGTAGCGCTAGCTTTTCAGCGTGGCTTGTAGCGCAGGAAAA
>JADFNA010000185.1 GCA_022563625.1 Candidatus Zixiibacteriota bacterium | reverse complement strand
CTGGTATTGTCCAAAGAAGGTGTCGAGGACAACGCCGCCCAAGCGGTGTCCGATATGATCAAACTCAAGCTGCAAAAGCGCGACTTTGTTGTCGGGATCACGGCCTCGAAACGCACTCCCTACACCATCGCCGCGCTCAAAGACGCCGCCAAAGCCGGTTGCGTTACAGCGCTGATTATCTGCAATGAAGCAGTCGATCTGGAAATAGAACCGGACATTATAATTTCGCTTCCGGTCGGCCCGGAAGTGATTACCGGCTCGACCCGTATGAAATCCGGGACAGTTACCAAGATGACGCTGAATATGATTTCCACCGGGGCTATGACCCTGATCGGCAAGACTTATGGCAATCTGATGGTAGATTTGCAATCAACCTCGGACAAACTCGCAGCCCGCTCGCGGAAAATGCTGATGGACTTACTGCTCATCGACTACGAACAGGCCGAGAGGTTACTGGACTCTGCCGATGGTTCGGTCAAAGCCGCCATACTCATGCAAGCCTTGAAAATCAACAAATCTGAGGCGCTGAAGCGGCTAAAAACTTCCGGCGGTTTTGTCAGAAAAGCCCTCTCCGGACTACATTTGCCCGGTGAACAAAAGGGAGTGGTTGATTAGTTGCCTATAACCCAGCGGCCTGTTGAAAAAGTCCCGGTAAGACGTAGGTCGGCGTTCCGAACGAGCGGCAGCGAGAGAGAAACCCGACATTCCCTCTGTGAAGAGCTCTTGTCGGGTTTCTTCGCCCGCCTGTGGCGGACTACGGAACCCGACCTACGGACTTTATCAACAGGCCCCCAGCGGTCTCTCCGGGTTGATCAGTGTCCGCTTTCGTTTTCCATCCCGCCCTCCAATCGGCGATTTTCCGCCTGCGGTCCGGTTGACATTTTCATTCTGTGGATTTAATTGTTAAACCCGCACCAAGAAATTGGGCGGGCGCTCCACTTGCGCCATTAGCTCAGTTGGTAGAGCAGTTGACTCTTAATCAATTGGTCCGGGGTTCGAATCCCTGATGGCGCATTTTTTTCTATCAGTTGGATAAATCGATGCAGTTTTCACTTGCGGCGCTGATAGTGAATTTTCCACTGAGTTTTCCACACAACACCGTCTTTTGATCTCTCCCAATTCCAATCCAGAGAATCCTCGCTGATGTTGTACCAGACCATGCGCTGATAATATGTTTCGCCTTTCCGGGCGGCCTCACGGCTGAGCGTCATTTTTCCGTCGGAAAAACCGCCCACAAAGTCGAGATACCCACCCTGATTATCCACCCAGGTCTGGCGCCATTTTTCCAATTGAGTAGAATAAACCGAGACGCTTGTTCCTCTTAGCGGGTCCGGAGTATCGGCCGAAGAATCAGCGGCGAAACTTTCCTCGATAACACAGGCGCCGAACTTGTTGGTTATTGTATTTTTGCCGGTTCCGCCTTCCCAGCTAAGGTCCCAATTACCCAGCCAAAAATCGAATTGCCGCGCCTCGGGCGCTAAGCACGGTTTGGCCGGTTTCGTTGTATCACTCTGGGCGGCCACCGAATTGACCAGGCCGAAGGCCAGAACTAGCCCCAGCGCTAGAACTGTATCTGCTTGTGGAATAAGCACTTAGCGTTTTCTCCTCTCTCGCCGAACGGATCACCTGCAAACGTCAATCATAACCACTCGAACCGGTTCTCCGGCAATTAATTCAGGTCAGATTTCGGTGTGAGAGAAAACCTCGAAATTGGACTGAAAGCTAAACTTAATTGTTTGTCGACCCCGACGTACCCAAGATATGCGTTTTGGGGCTAACACACAACACGATTTCTCTTTACAAAGACCGTCTTTGGGGTTATTCTGTAGGAAAGCAGGGACGCTCGATGCCCCCCACCTCTCCCTTCTGTCGCACGAGTCCACCCCCGAGGAACCTAACCGCTTAACGGGAGCGTCACTGCGCGAACCAACAGAATGGCTGGCGACAATCAGCCCAAGTAGAGACTAATGGAATAGCATATTTGAAAGCTGTCAGCGGCTTCGCATCCAGAAAGTCAACGCTGATCGCGCATGCAGATATGTCTCCTATCAGGATTAATCGCATCCTGTCAAAAAGAGAGAATCGAACACAAACAAAAAATAGAATAATGCCGGTAGTGGCAACTTCTTTTGTGGCAAGGAGAGTAATCATGGTGAAAAAGGGCGTACTTGTACTGATCTTGCTGATGATATTTTCATCAGCTGTCTCGGATAATACTTATGCGAAGAATTCTCCGCGTCTGGTTGACGAGCAGGATAATATGCATCCCTGGGGCGGGGATGATAACAACAATCCCGCCTTAACGGTTGATCACTACAATCCGAATCCGTTCGTAGATTATCAACTGCGCTACAATTATGGTTCAAAGACAAACCTGATCAGCGGCTTGTTGACGGTGGCATTGGACGAGATTCGCTATTTCTTTTTCGGAATCACCGCGACATCGCAGCCGCCTCGCGATCGGACCGCCGGCGGTTCACCGACATCTTCCGGGTTCACACAACCCGAATCCGGTCCATCCGGGGGAAGGTCGGGTAGCTAAGACTATGAATATCCACGAACATAACACTCAGGATTATCTCCAGCGTACGCGTGTTCTGTTTGAAGGTCTGATTGCAAAACGCCGCTATGATCAGGTTATCAGTTTCTTCGAGGAAAACAGTTCAGAACTCACGGGTAAAGGCACCCGCGACAGCGCCATGTTCTGGTACTTCGCCGCGCGGGCTTATGCCGCCAGGCTGGATTTACCCCGGGCGCTTCGTATGGCGCGCCAGGCAGAGTCGGAACTCTCCGCTATGGGGGAGACATCCGAACTCTCGCGAGTATATTTGACACTCGGCGGTATCTTACGCGACATGGGCGAGCTGGAAGAGGCCGAACGCTGCTTTCGCGATTCCGAGTCAATTGCGCGCCGCAGTGACAATGAAATTGGACGGGGCAATGCGCTCAACTCTCTGGCCCAGCTTTGTTTCATGCGCTCGGATATGCAGCAGGCGATCAGCCTGTTGATGGCCGCTATTGGAATCGCCCGTGAACTCGGAGACACACGCAGATTGGCGTTTCTGTATGGCAACCTCGGACGCGTACAGTCTTTTGTCGGCGCCTCGTGTAGAGCAATCGAAAATTTGAACCTGAACATCAAACTTTCTCTTGATTTGGGAGATAAGGCCGAGGCGGCCAAAGCGAGACTCTCGTTGGGATACGAGCGCGTTCGCCTGGGCGCTCTGGCTGAAGCCGAACAGGAATTTGATCTGGCCGATGAGATCATCGCTTCGGAAAAAATGAACCGCGAAGAAGTGATTTCTTTGATTTATCGCGGCGAACTGGAAACGAAACGTGAGAGGTTTGAACCTGCCCGCCACGCCTGCGCCGAAGCGCTCAGACTGGCCGACCGGCTGGCTCCCGACGGTGATCTTTCCGCCAGAGCGCGCCGTGGCTTGGCCGAGCTGGCTCTCAAAGAGGGCAAATGGCGCCGTGCGCTGAAACTCGCCCGTGACGCGGAGAAATTGTTCAGCGCTCTCGGTGAGAAAATTGATCTCGGTGTTGTCTGCCAGATTCAGGCCGAAGCGCTTTTTGAACTTGAGTTCGTCGATGAAGCTGTTTCTCAGTTCACCCGTTGTCTTGATTTGTTGGATGGTTCTTCCGCCAATGCTGAACTGGCAAGGGCCCTTGAGTGGGCCGGAACGGTTAGCATGTTCAGCCTTCATAAGCGGCTGGCTTATCTGTTCAGAGCGCAGGAAATGTATACCCGCCGGGGCGATGCGCGCTCGCGCTCTCGGATTGATAGATTTATCGCCACCGCTCCGGAGTTCTCCACAGAGTACGAGGCTCCTGTGGCGGATATCACTCCAACTGAAAACCTAAGCAGCCGTGTCGAGTTCATCACGGCCAATGCGCAGATGAAAAAGATTATGGCGCAAATGTTGATGATACGCACCGGCGACCTGCCGATTCTGTTGACAGGTGAGACAGGTGTTGGCAAAGGACAACTGGCAAGACATTTTCACGCCCTGGCCAGACCCGGCAAACCGTTTATCTCTGTTAATGTAACCAATATGCCCGAAAACCTGCTCGAATCTGAGCTATTCGGCCACAGAAAGGGCGCCTTTACAGACGCAGTTGAAAACGCACCGGGACTTTTGGTTGCAGCTAATGGGGGTGTCCTGTTCCTGGATGAAATCGGCGAGATGCCGCTTAAGCTCCAAACCCGTCTGCTGAGCGTCATCGAAGAAAAACGCTTCCGGCCGCTCGGGTCTGTCGATGAAATTGAAGTCGACTTTATCCTGATCACGGCCACAAACAGTGACCTGAAGGTGATGGTTGAAGAAGGCAGGTTCAGGCGCGATTTGTATCATCGCCTTGATGGATTCACGTTTGATATTCTGCCCTTACGCGACCGCAAAGAGGACATTGCGCTCCTGCTGGAACACTATTTGTCTCGCTATGGACTGTTGCAGGCCGGGCAGTCTCCGGAATCTGAGCTGATGCGGCAGTTTTTGTCACACAGCTGGCCGGGCAATGTGCGCGAGTTGGAAAACATGGTCAAACGGATGAAGGCTTTCTCTTCTCTGGTCAAAGAGGGATCACTGGTCGAACTGGTCCAGTCGTCGTTTGACGTGGACCGTGAGGTGGAAACGAGCGATCTGTTCAACCAGGTTGAGCGGTTTGAGAGAGGATTGATTCTCGAAGCTCTGATTTCATCTGGCTGGAATAAGTCCGGCGCCGCCCGTCAACTGAAGATTCATGAATCAACCTTGCGGGCGAAGATGAAACGCTATGAGATACATCAACCGGCAGCTTGAGGAGGATTTGCATGTCCTCCCGGCCACCAGTTAGTGAGCTGGGTCAGATAGAAATTAGGTAACACATTCCGGGACTATTCGTCATTTCGTACGGAAGTCGCCCGGGTGAAACATCGAGGGTA
>JADFNA010000002.1 GCA_022563625.1 Candidatus Zixiibacteriota bacterium | reverse complement strand
AACAACCGGCGCCGGCAATGATCTGGAACGTTCGACCGAACTGGCCCGCCGTATGGTTTGCCACTGGGGAATGTCTGATGAGATCGGACCGGTGACATTCGGCAAGAAAGAGGAACAGATATTTCTCGGCCGCGAATTCGCCCAGCATCATGATTTCTCTGAGGAAACGGCCAAGCTGATTGACGCCGAAGTGCGCAAGATTATCGGCAAGGCTGAGAAAACCGCTATCCGTATTCTGACAGCAAATCGCAAGGCGTTGGAATTGCTGTCCAGGGCCTTGCTTGAGCGTGAAACTATCGACGGCTCCGAGATTGACGAGTTTATTGCTGAAAGCGAAGGCCCGAAAAAAGAAGTCTCAGAACCGGCTTCTACCACCTAGGCAAAATCCAGTATCTCAAACAAATTACCCGAAGTTTCACTACGGCGGTTGAGTTTTCACTCAACCGCCGTTATCTTTTTGGCAGCGGAAAACTTCTGTCAAAGAAAGCCGGAATTCAAGATTTATGGATCGAAAAAAAATAATTGAGGGATTCAGACAGGTGTTGGAAGGGATCGGCGACGACCCCGGCCGGGAGGGTTTGGTACGCACCCCTGAACGTTTGGCGGATTTTTACGCCGAGGCGTTTTCCGGATTGGTAGACACTGTCGATGAAATCGACTTTCGCCTCTATAATGTCGTCAACCACGAAGAAATGATAGTTGTCAAAGACATAACCTTTTTCTCCCTGTGTGAACATCACCTGCTGCCGTTTTTCGGCAAGGCGCATTTTTGCTCTATCCCGCGAAACCATCGCACAACCGGGTTTTCGACGCTGACCCGAGTATTGGACACCCTGGCCAGGCGGCCGCAGATTCAGGAACGCCTGACCGGCGAGATCGCTGATTTTCTCGAAAAAAAGCTAAAGCCGATTGCGACGCTGGTGGTGATGGAGGCCGAACATTTATGCATGACTATGCGCGGTGTGAAAAAACCCGGTTCGAGAACAATCACCAGCGCGATTCGCGGCGGCATGCGCCGCGATGCAACACGGGCCGAAGCGTTCGCGCTGATTAAAGGCTCGCCGTAATACGAGAAGCAGGTAACACGCGATGCCTACCGCACCATATACATCTGACACTCCGATTGATAGAGGCTGTGTTACAGAACTGCGCTTTGGTTCCGGGCGCGCGCTTGATCTGTCACAACCTGTTGTCATGGGCGTACTGAATGTCACGCCGGACTCCTTTTCCGACGGCGGGTTGTATCTGTGCGCCGAGGACGCGCACAGGCGGACGCTGGAAATAATCGAAGAAGGCGCGAAAATAGTAGATATAGGCGGCGAATCCAGCCGGCCCGGCGCTGAACAGATTTCTGAATCAGAGGAATTGCGCCGGGTTATTCCGGTTGTCGAGCGCCTGCGGTCCTCAAGTGACATCATCATCTCTGTTGACACGACGAAATCATCTGTCGCCAGAGCTGCCCTGAATAGCGGGGCCGATATGATAAATGATATTTCCGCCGGGTTGATGGACGATGACATGCTTCCACTGGTTGCAAAGCGCAGCGCCGGGTATGTGTTGATGCATATGCAGGGGACGCCGCCAGACATGCAGAGGCGCCCGGAGTACGCGGATGTCGTCACGGAAGTATATGATTTTCTGGCAATGCGCATTCAAGTGTGCCGCCGGTCCGGCATTTCCCGCGAACGCCTGGTTATTGATCCCGGTATTGGATTTGGCAAATCACTTGAACACAATCTGGCATTGTTAAATAAATTCGAACGCTTTGTTGGATTAGATTGTCCGATGATGATTGGCGCCTCGCGCAAATCATTCGTCGGCAAACTTTCCGGGACCTCGGACCGCCTGGGCGGGTCGCTGGCTTCGGCGCTGGAAGCTGTGCGGCGCGGGGCGAACATTGTGCGCGCGCATGATGTGGCCCAGACTGTTCAGGCTGTGCGCGTGCAGCGGGCCATAAGATTGAGTAATTGATTGAAACGGCGCTGAGATGGAACTGTTCAAAATAGGCTTTCTGTCATTCCGCCTGGCGGATGTGGTTGATATTGTGATTGTCAGCGTTTTGATTTACAAGTTGTTTGTGTTGATTCGCGTTACACGCACAGCGCAGATGGCGGTCGGACTGGCCCTGCTGGTCGGTCTGGCGATACTTGCTTACTGGTTTCAGCTGGAAGCGCTGAGCTGGATATTCGCTAATCTGACAACATTTGGACTACTGGCGCTGGTGATTCTGTTTCAGCCGGAATTGCGGGGTGTGCTGGCGAGCATTGGCCTGTCCGGGCCGCTCAGACCGTTTAGTAATGTCGCCGGGCGGCATTTAATCGAAGAAATCTCGCGCGCGGCGGTGCGTCTGGCCGAACTGAAATACGGCGGGTTGATGGTGATTGAGCGCCGAGTGGGATTGCGTGAATATGTTGAAACGGGCAAGGAAATGAACGCCCGCTTTTCGGTGGAGCTGATCACGACACTTTTTACCGGATACACGCCGCTTCATGACGGCGCGGTGATTGTTTCCTCGGCCGGTCAAATCGCCGCGGCAGCCGCCACATTGCCCTTAACACAAAATCCGGCTTACCGCAAACTGTATGGCATGCGCCACAAGGCGGGTATCGGTATCACCGAGTTGTCTGATGCGATCGCCGTGATTACCTCCGAAGAAACCGGCCAGATTTCAATCGCCGCCGACGGAAAACTAGAACGCGACATCCACCGCAACGATTTCCGCGAGACACTGGCGAATTATTTGACTAGTTGACACGCGTAGATTGTCAGAACCCGCCGAGTGTTCGGCGCCCCACCGCTTGCGGTGGGATTAGTTGGCAATGTTCTGATTTAACATCACCGTCGAATCAAGAAGAGAGACTTTCACTTATCCCACCGCAAGCGGTGGGGCGCCCATGCTCTCTCTGTGGGGTTCTGCCCTACAATTTTATCGTCAATCTCCCATGTGGGAAATGGGTTTGTTGGGTTAATGTTTTTTTCGGAGGGGCTGTTTTTTTCGGTTTCAAGACGTTTTGCTGATAGTGTCGGCGCGAATTGACTCTTGGGCGTTATAGCGCTTTGCAATTAGTTGTTGGTGGTTGACGGACATGTGTTTAGCTCCTTTTACTAATGGGGCTGCTTCACAATCTGCATGTGGATGGTAGTAATTTTGCGAAGAGAGTGACAGTGGATTCTGGTTTTTGTCTCAGGGACGTATGAAACCCGGACGGACGTCCGGGCTACCCTGCCGCAAAATTCTCATTCAAACTGGACCAAAGATGAAGGCAAGTCCACCTATGCTAGGACCGAACCAACTTGTGCGATAATTAAAGGGGGACAGGTCACTCTTCAGCCTCCTTACGAATGCGTTCTCCGTTTTCATCAATAATGTAGATATGGTGCGCGAAGCGACTTTCAAAGTATCTATAAATGGATAGAAGGCCGACGTTTAGAATTAACACAACGATATGTCCTGTAACTAGGATTTGGGCACGCACATTCGGTATTTCAGCTTGATCGGAACCAATAGTTTGCCAAGAAACATAAGCTGTGAATACGCCAAGTCCAAGAAACACTAAAAAGGAAATCAATCCAAGTCCCAGTATCCACTTGTAACTTGTATATTCAAGTCTAACCGACCTTAATATCCAAGGTACTTTCTTGTAACTTTCCAAGCCAAATGCAATATATTGGATACCTCTTATATCTTTGGTCTCTGCGGGCAATTGCGAACCAGTCCAAGATTTTAGAATATTGCGTTTTATACTAAGTGGTGTACCAAAACTTTTCGAAAGAACAACTAAGTATACAGCCCATAAGGCTACTACAAACACGAGCAATTCTTTAAGTTCCATATTGAACGACCTATACTTGACTCTGATTTTGGGATCGGAGTTCATACAACTTGGCTATTGAAGGTATCATAACGAGCGTCACCATCAAAACACCACCTCCAGAGGCATACATTATCCAATTTAAGCTATCACTGAAGTAACCAATCCCTGTCATTACAAGAACTGTTATCCAACCAATTACTAATGCGAGCGTTTGATTTCTCTCAAACTTATGGTGAATGCTTCCAGGAGTATTGCCTGAACTTATCTTACGCTTTAATTGCGCTTCTACCACTAAGAAAAGTAATACAGGAAAGAGGACAAGAAGCTGATTGAATAAAAAGTAAATAATAGAAATCACAAATGACTGAATTCTAGTCTGAGTAATTAGATAGATTATCAATATTGACACAAAGAGCAAGGCACCGGTTAAGATATGATGCTTGATAGTAGGAATGAATTTCTCTCCTGGTCTTGATTCTTTCCTTCTTCTTAATCCGTCGTAAAGAAACAGGTAAAAAGCAGCTATAGCACTGTCCGCAGTTGATATCATCGCCGCAACAAAACCGACAAAGAGCAGTGGATATAGTGCATAAGCCGGAAATACGCCGGTAGTTTTCATTTGTGAGAAAATTGCATCGAAGCTAACGGTACCTTCAAGTTTGACATACAGAATCAATGCACAGATTATCATCACAGCCCACACTGAAGCTCCCAATATTGCCCCTTGTCGGTGGCCACGAAGAGCAGTTTTCTGTTCAGCGGAACTTGCTATTCTTTGCCAGTTCTGCAATTGGCATAGAGGTCCAAGAAACTGAACAACGACTACACTGATTACAAAGGCGAAGAGTGCATACACGTTCACATCCGGAGTATAAAGATAAGTTCCTGCGCTCTGTGGATTAGGCAGATAGAATATCGAAAAAACCAAAAGGGCTGTTATGGCAGCAATTGTCAGGTACAATTGAACCGCATCGCTCAAGATAACAGCTCTAAAGCCACCAACTATAACGTATCCGATAACAAGAACAGAAAGAAGAATAACAAAGAAGAGTTGGTCTCCAGGAGCATTTGGCATCATCGAAGCAAGAATTCCTGAACCGATAACAATTTCAACGAGTAATGTAGAAAACAGAAATACGACAATAATCCAATCAAATACATAGTGAAGGAGCTTGTAGCTGGTCTTGGACCTAACATAGGTACCGATGGTGGAATATTGTCCAAGTTCAATGCCGCCTTTTTGAACTACCCATATAAAAAGTTCATTGCCCAAATACAGAAAAACCGGAATTAGGAAAAGCAGCCAACTGTAAGTGTTACCTAACGCGATGAACCAAAAAAAAACAGTTGCAAAGGCACAATAAGTGGCGGCCATAGATTCTCTAATGTCGCGAATTCCAAGCTCTTTTGATGCAAACAGAAAATCATTGAAAGCCGTCTCTTTGGGTTTTCCGCTAGCAGCCAAGCGAGAGACGGCCGCTCTGAATAAGAAGAAAAAGAGAACAACAACTACGCATGTCATTACGAATGCGTCGGGTGATAAGAAAGTCCTCATTTTGTCATTCCCGTTTGATCAAGTGTAGTTTACATTAGTAGGCAAAATTCTACTGCATTCGAAAGATACAGGAACAAATTGGCTTGCGTCAATAGTTTTTAGTTGGAAATCTCTGTAGTATTCCCCATTAGTCAAGCCGATATTAAGATAGTATTTCGACGGATCTCTTTGACCACCGACTCCGGACTCTGGCTTCCTCTGGCATTCATCATAGACTCCTTTCTGACATGCCAAAGCTACAAAACCACGTCTCAACTTCGAGTTTGTAGGTCAGTAGCCCTGTGCTCCTGACATAGTTTATCTACCAACGAAAAGTCAGAAGGACAGGCCTCTTGACCTACTAAACTTTGCTCACCACAATAACAGTCCCGGGCACCAGCCTTTATCCTACCCACTCTCTTCCAAAGTAAATATTCAAATCCATTGATAAATGTCAGAACCCGTCGAGAACTGAAGTTCTCTTTGGGGATTCTGACCTACGCCGCTGAAACACAAACGCAAGTATCATAAGTTCGTCATCCCTTCAGCGCGATTTCGCGCAGGGCGTTTACTATTTTGTTTTCGGGGTCGATTTCCAGGGCTCGGCGGATGAACTCTAGCGCTTCGGAGTTCTTGCCCTGTGACAAAAATAACTGGCCTTTCATGGCCAGGCCGATCGGGCTGACTGAGTCCATCTCCAGCGCACGTTCGATTAGTTCTTCGGCCTCATCGAAACGGCCGAGTCTGGCCAGGTTGCCGCCTTTGTAAGCAAAGGCTAACAGCAACTGCTCCTTGAACGGCTTGTCTTCCAGAATCTCAATCAAACGGGTGTATGAATCTGCGGCCTCCTGAAATTGTCCGGTGTTATGATAGGCTGCGGCGACTTTGAACAGATAGCGGTCGCTTTCCGGATCAAGCTTGCAGGCTGCCTGAAAATCTTCGAGCGCTGAATCAAAGCGGCGGTTGCTGTGATGCAACTGTCCTCGATGATAGGCGGCTTCGGCGTCTGTCAATCGCTCTTGTTGGTCTGTCTTGCTGTTGGTCATGGCATTTGTTCCTCAGCAGGCGGCTGTAAAGGCAATATAGCTGTTGCGCGGCCGATGCGCTATCCGTAGTTTCCCTCCGGACGCCGAGTTTGTCAAGAGAAGTACGCCCACGGCGCAAAAGATGGAAAGCTGTGAGATGTTTGTCGATTATGTGGAAATAGAAGTGGCCGCCGGAAAAGGCGGTGATGGGTGTATCTCGTTCCGGCGCGAGAAATTCCTGCCCAAAGGCGGCCCGGACGGCGGTGACGGCGGACGGGGGGGGAGTATTGAAATTATCGCCGATCCGAACCTGAATACACTGCTGGATTTTCGCTATTCGCGGATTTACAAAGCCACCTCGGGCCAGCAGGGCGGCGGGGCGTTGAAATCCGGCCGTTCCGGGCGGGACATCGTTCTGAAAGCGCCGGTTGGCACATTGCTCAAAGACCTGAATTCCGGACAGCAGATTGGGGACCTGGATGCTGCAGGTAAGGTGGTGATTGTGGCGCGCGGCGGACGGGGCGGGAAAGGGAATGTCCACTACAAAAGCTCGACAAACCAGACACCACGCAAGTTCACGCCGGGAACGGCCGGAGAATCTCTCCGGCTGGCGCTGGAGCTCAGACTGATTGCCGATGTTGGCCTGGTCGGTTTGCCGAATGCCGGAAAATCGACCCTGCTCTCGCGGCTTTCTTCGGCCAGGCCAAAAATTGCCGATTATCCATTCACAACTCTGGAGCCGAATCTGGGTATTGTGAAACTGGGCGAGTTCCGTTCATTTGTGATGGCGGATATTCCCGGAATAATTGAGGGGGCCGCGGGTGGTAAAGGGTTGGGGTTGAAGTTCTTGCGGCATATTCAGCGGACGAAAATCATCTTGTATATGATAGACATAACGAGCGAAAGTCATCAGGAGACACTGGTAACACTCCAAAAAGAGCTTGAGGAGTTCGACCCCGTGCTGTTGAAACGCCCGTCGTTGATTGTACTCAATAAAGTTGACTTGCTTGATTCTGACGCTCAGAATGTGATATGCGATTCAGCTTCCCCGGACAATATTATGATTTCCGGTGTTAGTGGCCAGGGACTGGATGAGTTGTTGCACAGGATAGAGGATGAACTGGGAAGACTCAAAGAAGATTGAAGAACTGGCAGCCTATATGGGTTTGCTGGCGGTTCCGGGTGTTGGGCCTCGGACGCTTTCGAGGCTAATCAGAGGTTTTGGCTCGGCCCATCAGGCGCTGGGGCGGGGTGTGGCCGAATTGGAGCGAAAGGCCGGGATTTCGCGGTCTCTGGCGTCATCGCTGGCAACTTCGACAACTTCACAAAATATCGATCTGGCCAGAGAATCAGCCGAGCGAATCAAAGAGATGGGCTGGGGGGTTTTGCTGGACACGGATGCTGATTATCCCGGCGCGCTTTTGGAAATCGCCAGTCGTCCGCCGCTTTTATTTTATCTGGGAGAATTCACCGAAGACGACACGCGTGCGATTGCTGTGGTCGGCTCGCGCATGTGCTCAGATGAGGGTCGTGACTTTGCCTATCGCACCGGCGGGGGGCTGGCGCGAAAAGAGATTACGGTTGTCTCCGGCATGGCCCGGGGGATTGATACGGCGGCGCATAAGGGAGCTCTGGCGCTTGGCGGCCGGACAATTGCGGTTTTGGGCTGCGCTCTGGACTACAAGTTTAGCCCTATGGATCGGGAAAAGATTGAGAAAATCTCAGGCTCCGGGGTGGTGATTTCGGAGTTTTTGCCAGGAACGCCTACACTGCCTGAGCATTTTCCCCGCCGGAATCGAATCATTTCCGGGCTATCGCAGGGTGTGGTGGTGATTGAAGCCGGAGTGAAATCCGGGGCGCTGCTGACAGCCGGGAATGCGCTTGATCAAAACCGCGAGTTGTTTGCTGTGCCGGGGTTCCCCGGCCGCCATTTCAGCCGCGGAACGAACAATTTGATCAAGCAGGGAGCGAATCTGTTTACGGACGTAGCTGATATTTTCGAGCGTCTGCCGCGTCTGAATCGCCAGGTCCAGGTCAATCGAATTGCACGGCTGGAAACACTGACAAACACAGAAGAGCGCATTATTCAGCAGTTCACCGACGGCCCATTGCAGCTTGATAATCTCTCGGACAGCCTGGGACTGCCGGTCACAGAATTGATGCCGACACTTCTGGCCCTGGAACTCAAGGGCATGGTGCGCGAGCTTGCCGGCAAACGATTCACGCTCAGCGAATAAGCCGACGCCCCCAGCCCCGGCGCCTCTGCTTGCTAGACAATTACCGCACATTTTCCTACCTTCGTCAGCCCATGCAAACCGGAACTGTTACTATCACCAACCGCCTCGGAGTGCATGCCCGACCCTCGGCGATGGTTGTCGAACGGGCGACCAGCTTCGAATCAGAAGTCTGGCTGGAAAAAGAGGGGCTGAAAATCAATGCCAAATCAATTATGGGAGTCATGATGCTGGCCGCCGAGCAGGGTTGCGAACTGAATATCTCTACCGAGGGACCCGATGAGCAGCAGGCGCTGGCAGGAATGACGGAAATTCTGGGCTCAGGCTTTGGTGAGATAGATAAAGCCTCATAAGCATCGCGCAGGACCGTTTGCGCGTAATAGAGAAAACCTGCAATCGCGCATATCGATTGTAGTAGAACAGAACAAAACCCTCTTAGCGCGCAATTAGATTGCTCCGCCCGTTGCTTGAGTGTAGAATGACAGACAGAAGCCAGGGGTCAAAGAGGACAGGGCTTCGGAGGGAATTCGGATGGCGAAACCATCACAAATTCAAGGCATACCGGCCTCTGCCGGAGTGGCGTTGGGAGAGGCCCGGGTTGTCTATTCATGGGATACACTTGTCCCTGAGCGCTCGATTCTGCCCGAGGAAGTTCCGGCTGAGAAACTAAAAGTTGATCTGGCGATTGAGAAAACCATCGCAGATTTGACCCGTATTCGTGAATCGGCCGGAAAAACCCTGGGCGGGGCGACCTCGAAGATTTTTGATGCGCAGTTGTTAATTGCCGGTGACTTTCAGTTTTTGCAGAAAGTTAAAGATGGAATCTCGAAGCGGCTGGTCAACGCAGAGTCAGTCTATAGCTCGCTGATTGAGGAATCCACAGCAACGCTGAGGAAATCGCGTGATCCGTATATGCGCCAGATGCAGACTGATATTGAGGCGGTCGGCAAAAAGGCGCTGTTGCATATGACCGGTGACAATCCGGCGCCTGAACGCCGCTTTCCCCCTAACACTATACTTGTCGCCAAGAAACTCACACCGGCTGAAACTCTGCACTATCAGGAACTGGGAGTGGCCGGGATTGTCACCAGCGAGGGAACTGCGCATTCGCATATGGCGCTGATTGCCCGCTCGCTGTATCTGCCGGCGGTGGTGGCAGTGGAGCGGGCGCAGAACAAGATCCGCAACGGCGTGCGGCTGATTGTTGACGGCGGGTTGGGCAAAGTATTCGTCGCGCCGGATGACGCGCTGTGGGAAAGTTATAAGGGCCGAGTCAGCCCTGATGCGCTGGCTAACATTACCCGGCTGTCAGAGTTGAAACATATTCCGCCGGTCACCACCGACGGCCATACTGTTGAGCTGTCGGCGAATGTTGAATTGCCGGGTGTGCGCGATAAGGCGCTGGCCGAGTGTGGTATTGGAGTTGGGCTCTATCGCACTGAGTTTATTTATCTGCAGTCAAATCATTTCCCGGATGAAGACGAGCAATTTGAGTACTATGACAATACTGCGGCGCAGTTCGCCCCGCACAAAGTTGTGATGCGCACCTTTGATCTGGGTTCGGACAAATACGTGGAAGAATTGCAGCCGCTTCAGGAAAGCAATCCGGCCCTCGGCTGGCGCGGGATACGCACCTCACTTGGAATACCGGCGATTTTCAGGACGCAATTGCGGGCTATATTGCGCGCCTCGACTCGCGGCAATGTGCGCATACTGCTGCCGATGCTGACTGATATTGACGAATTGCGCCGCGCCCAGCGGGTAATCAAACGTGTTATGGTTGAACTGCGCAATGAGGGCGTGGAGTTTGACCGGCGTATACCACTGGGAGCGATGATTGAAGTTCCCTCGGCGGCGCTGACGGCCGAGTGTTTTGCGCGGCAGACATCGTTTTTGGCTGTCGGAACGAACGATCTGGCGCAGTACACGCTGGCTGTTGACCGGGACAACAATCGTGTGGCCAATTTGTATCGCATGTTTCATCCGGCGAATTTGAAACTAATTAAGCTCACGATTGAAGCCGGGAGAAAATTCGGCAAACCGGTCTCAATCTGCGGCGAGATGGCCAGTGATCTTCAGGCGGCGCCGCTGTTGATCGGCATGGGCGCCACATCACTGTCAATGACACCCGGCAAACTGTACAGCGCGGCCGCGCTGATCTCGGCGCTGTCATATCAGGAAATGAAAGAGCTGGCCGACATTACGCTGGCGGCTGCAACTCTCAAAGAGACGGAAAACATCCTGCGTCAATTTTATGAAAAAGCAAAAGAAAAAGCGCCGGAGGCGTTCAGTGAACCGGCTTGATGATGTTACAGTTATGGCCGGGCTGGACCCGGATGGCATGTATGGATGTATATATGATTTTCCGGAACTTCTGGAACGCGCCCGCAAGGTAGGTGAAACATGGGACGTTAGTCCTGCCGGTTTCGCGTCAGTGGCAAATATCACGCTGGTGGGCATGGGAGGTTCGGCGATTGGCGGGGATTTGGCCAGAGGGATGTTGGCAGACAGGCTGCAAATTCCGTTCGGCGTCTGCCGTAATTATCACACACCGGAGTATGTCGGCAAAAACTCTCTTGTAATTGCTTCAAGTTATTCCGGTAACACCGAAGAAACGCTCTCTGCGACACACGACGCGCTCGCGCGCGGCGCACATGTCGTGGCGCTGACCACCGGCGGAGCGCTTGGCGCTCTGGCCAAAGAGAAGGCACTGGCGCATGTGGTCCTGGAGGACGGCCTGCAGCCCCGCGCGGCTTTGCCTTTGTCATTGACTCCGTTGTTGTGGTTTATGGAAAAGGCGGGGTTTTGCGAAGGAGTGGTAAGTTTAATTAAAGATACAGCCGCATATCTAAAAGAACAGCGGCGCTTATTCTCTCGCGAAACTCCAGAAAAAAATAACCTGGCAAAACAAATCGCGCGCTCACTTGACGGCGCCCTGCCGCTGATCTATGCCGGCCCTGATTTAATTGAATCTGTGGCGGTGCGCTGGCGGGGGCAGATGGCCGAGAATGGAAAGTCGCTGGCTTATTCCAGTATTTTCCCCGAGATGAATCACAATGAACTTGTTGGCTGGCCGGAGACGGTCAAGAAACATGCCGGCCTTTTCTGCGCGATTCTCCTCTATGACGAACAGGATCATCGGGGTATCACAACACGCCTGGATTATTTCGCCGAGAGGCTGCAAGAGTTGGGCGTTGCTTTACACCAAACACACAGTTCCGGGCCCAGCCGTCTGGCGCGCCAGCTGTCACTGGTCCAGCTCGGTGATTTTGTTTCGTATTATTTGTCAGTCTTGAACCAGGTCGATCCGACCCCGGTTGAACCGATTGAAAAACTCAAGAGCTATCTCGCCGGTCAAACGTGAGGGATTGCTTCACGGAGTTTATCCTGAGCGAAGCCGAAGGGTTCGTAATAACTCAAATTTGGCATAATCAAGATGCTTTTCGGGGCTGAATTGCCTGAGCGGGGTTTTTGGTTTATATTCTCCGACTTGCTCGCATAGAGCAAGAGTTCGCCGTATTCGGTGACGAAATAATTGCAGGTGAATTGAACCACAAGGATAATCGACCAGGTGAAGATATTAATCCCGGCAGCCGGTCAGGGTTTGCGGCTGAGACCACATACGTTGAACCGGCCAAAACCGCTTCTGCGCCTGGCAGGAAAGACAGTTCTGGACCATCTGATGGAGCCGCTGCTCAAGCTCAGTCCGTCCGAGCTGATTCTGGTCTGGGGACATCTGGGAGCTGTGTTGATCGAACATTTCAGAACCAACTATGATGTGCCGCTGACAGCGGTGGAACAGGACCGAGTACTCGGGCTGGGTTATGCGGTCCATCTGGGCCTGAAGGACATTGACCTCGATGAGGACCTGCTGATTTTACTTTCTGATACGGTTGTCATCACAGACTTCGCTAAATTTGTTTCGGCAGGTGAAAACACTATGGCGCTCAGGGCTGTTGATGATCCACGCAGGTTTGGCGTGGCGCAGGTTGACGGGACCAGAATTACCGAGTTAGTCGAGAAGCCTGCCGAACCGAAGTCGAATCTTGCGGTCGTGGGATTGTATTATTTCAAACACCCGCGCAAGCTCAAAGCGGCGCTTGAACTGTTATTGCAATCCGGGACTAAGACTTCCGGAGAAATGCAGTTGACTGACGCGCTGGCGAGCATGATTAAACAGGGTGATGAATTCACGGCTTTTGAAATCGACCAGTGGCTGGACTGCGGTACGCGTGAGACGATGCTGGAGACGAACGGTTTGATGCTCAAAGAGCGCCGTTCTGAAACGAACCATGCCAGCGCTTCGACGATTGATGAGAACACCTGGATTGATCCATCGGCGCAGATTAGCGATTCAACGATCGGACCGGATGTGACGATTTATGAGAAGTGCCAGATCACGTCGTCCACTCTGAAAAATTGTATCGTCGGCCCGGGATGTGAAATTATCGACAGCGATCTTGTGGATTCAATTATTGGCGAGAACGTGATACTGAGCCGACAAACCGGGCAAGTGGATATCGGTGATTGCGCCGTTTCCAGCGCTACGTCCTAGCCGGCGAATATACTTTAGGGTGAACTTCTTGAATTATGGGAATTGCAGGAACGATAGGGGAATGATAAAAGCGTGAGCATGCATAGAAATCTGTTTACTTCGGAGTCAGTCACCGAAGGACATCCGGACAAAGTCTGCGATCAGATATCCGATGCAGTGTTGGATGCGGTAATCGCTGAGGACATTAACGCCCGGGTTGCCTGCGAAACGATGGTCAGCTCCGGACTGGTGATTGTCGGCGGGGAAATCACTACGACCGCGTATATAAATCTGCAGGAGACGGTGCGCGGTGTTATTCGCGATATAGGATATACGGACCACAAGTTCGGATTTTCACACCATGATTGTGCGGTGCTCAACACACTTAATTCACAGTCACCTGATATCGCCCAGGGTGTTGACACCGGGGGCGCCGGTGATCAGGGAATGATGTTCGGCTACGCCTGCACGGAAACCGAAGAGCTGATGCCGCTGCCAATTATGCTGGCCCACAAACTTGCGCAGCGTCTCGCGCAGGTGCGCAAGGACGGCGAGCTGAATTATCTCGGGCCGGACGGCAAAACGCAGGTCAGCGTGGAATATGTCAACGGAGTTCCGGAGCGGGTTGACACGGTTGTTATTGCCACCCAGCACACCGAAGAAATCCTAGACCACAGCGGACAGATGATTACCGAAGAGTCGCGCCGGGAGATTTCCGACAAAGTTGTCAGTCCGATTATACCCGATTCGATGATTGACGAAAACACGAAAATACATATCAACCCGACCGGTAAGTTTGTGATCGGCGGTCCCCGCGGCGACACCGGGCTTACCGGACGAAAAATAATTGTCGACACCTACGGCGGCTATGCGCCGCACGGCGGCGGCGCGTTTTCCGGGAAAGACCCGACTAAAGTTGACCGCAGCGCACACTATATGGCCCGCTATATCGCCAAAAATATTGTGGCCGCACAGTTGGCCTCGCGCTGCACTGTCCAGTTGGCCTATGCAATCGGGCTGGCTGATCCAGTTTCAATTCTAATTGACACACACGGAACCGGGAGTGTCAGTGAAATACGACTGGCGGAGCTGGTCAGCGCGCATTTTGAACTGACACCGGCGGGAATTATTTCCATGCTCGATCTGTTGCGGCCGATTTATCAAAAGACCGCCGCGTATGGCCATTTCGGGCGCAGTGACGTTGATTTTACCTGGGAACGGACGGACAAAGCCGACCAGCTCAAACAGGAGGCGCAGAAAGCAGCCGCCATATAGTAAAGACAGATGTTCAAGCCTCACAATCAACAAGACATCATTATAACCTGAAACTCTGCGCGATTAAGCGTACGGTTTAGTTTCTAAGGAAAGCAGCTCTAACCCAAAGGACCGGTATCACACTAATGGCAATCTCCCAGGATATCACAGATATCAAACTCGCGCCGCAGGGCAAAAATAGAATTGAATGGGCCGAGCGCAATATGCCGGTCCTGCGCCAGATACGCGAACGCTTCGCAAAAAATAAACCGCTCAAAGGAATCAGTATCGCCGCCTGTTTGCATGTCACATCAGAGACAGCAAACCTGATGCGTACGCTGAAAGCCGGCGGGGCTAACGCCGCGCTGTGCGCCTCAAATCCGCTTTCAACGCAGGATGATGTCGCCGCTTCACTGGTCAAAGATTACGGCATCTCTGTTTTCGCCCGCAACGGCGAAAATAACAAAATGTATTACAAGCATATCAACCAGGCGCTGGACTTTAAGCCGCATATAACAATGGATGACGGCGCTGATCTGGTCTCGATACTTCATTCCGACCGCACAGAGCTGCTGGATGGCGTTCTGGCCGGGACTGAGGAGACAACCACCGGTGTGAACCGCCTGGCGGCGATGGCCGAAGACAAGGCGCTCAAGTTTTCCGTGATTGCAGTCAATGATTCAAAAACGAAACATTTCTTCGACAACCGCTATGGTACCGGCCAGTCCACGATTGACGGAATCATCAGGGCCACCAATCATCTGATCGCCGGATCAACATTCGTCATCGCCGGTTATGGCTGGTGCGGCCGCGGTCTGGCGACACGGGCGTCGGGCCTGGGCGCACAGGTTATCGTAACCGAGATTGACCCGGTCAAAGGGATTGAGGCCGTGATGGATGGATTCCGAGTCATGCCGATGGCCCAAGCGGCGAAAATCGGCGATGTGTTTACGACTGTGACCGGCAACTATCATGTCATCCGTCCGGAACATTTCAAAGTCATGAAAGAGGGCGCTATAGTTTGCAATTCCGGACATTTCAACGTTGAACTTGATATTGAAGGTTTGGAGAAAATAAGTTCAAGCAAGCGCAGAGTGCGTGAGTTTGTTGATGAATACACGCTCAAAGGCTCCAGGCGTAAAGTCTATATTCTGGGTGAAGGACGGCTGATCAACCTGGCTGCCGCCGAGGGACATCCGGCCATGGTGATGGACATGTCGTTCGCCAACCAGGCTCTGGCGGCCGAATACGTGGTAAAGAACCACAAGAAACTCGAAAAGCGCGTGTATGTTGTCCCGGAGAAAATAGATAATCAGATCGCGTCGCTGAAACTCAAGTCAATGGGCAACAAGCTCGACCGTTTGACAAAAGAACAGGTCAAGTATCTATCATCCTGGGACATGGGAACCTGATCGACCTGCCCACCGCTGATGGCTGAGCATATCTTACGGGAAGAAAATCAGGGAACTCTCACGAGGCGCTATCAGCTTTTGGCTCTGGCGGGCCTGATTGTTTTGTTCTGGCTGCCGTCAGACGGTGTTGGTATAACTCTCTGCCCGCTAAGTAACCTGAGCGGCCTTGACTGCCCGGCCTGCGGCCTGACACGCAGTGTCAGTTCACTGTTGCATCTGGATTTTAGCCGCAGCCTGTCATATCACCCGTTAGGAACACTGGCGCTATTCGGCCTCCTGTTGATTGCGTCTCCGTTGCGCTGCGCAGAAAAAGTAAATGAATCCAAACGCTTCAGTAGCTTCTACAGTTACCGCTGGCAGATTGTTGTTACGCTGTTCGTCATTGTCTGGGCGTTTAGATTACTTGCCGGAGCGCTGCCCAACTGACACTCTCCCGAATGAGTGATAGAATTCTATTTTGCTCCAGGGGACCAAAACTCCACCAGGTTGCCGTCGGGATCGTAGAAATAATATGATCTGGCGTTCATCCACTTGAAATCAATTGGCCCGTACACCTCAACCCCACAGGCCTTGACATGCTCCACCGCTTCAGACAAGCGCGCAGGCTCAACATTCAACGCGAAGTGGACCTGTCCCCAGCGCTTTCCTTCAGGGAGCGGCGAATGTTCTTCATATAAGAGCGGGCCTTTGTGCACGGCCAATCGCTGATGATTTTTTGGATCACCGACCCAGAACCAGGCCCACTCGGGACCGGAGCCGTATGTGGACGGCTGCAAGTCCACGACCTCGCGGTAAAACCTGGCGGCTCTTGCCACATCTTCGACTACGAGTACTATCTCAGATATTCCTGATTCAAAACTCATTCAGGCGCCTTTATGGTAAACGGTAAGGATTCTCTCCGCCGATAAAAGTATATGTAGCATCTGGGAGAGGCAAGCTCGGGACAAGATAGAGCGCAGATTACTCTGGACACAACCCGTGCCGTAGTCTATTTTCCGGAAAAGCCTATGACCCTCTCCCGAGAAAACGGGTATCTTATATCTGATGGCTGAATTTACACTCAAACAATATGAAGTCGAACGCCTGCTCGGAGTGGGCGGAATGGCCCGCGTCTATCAGGCCCGGGACACAGTCTCCGGCCGCGCGGTAGCCCTGAAAGTATCGCGCAAGTCAGCCTCTTTTGCCAGAGAAACGCTGGCCAACGAATATGAGTGTTACAAGAAGCTGGACCATCCTTGTTTTCCCAAAGTGTATGACCTTATCGAGGATGATGACCGCCTGGTCATGGTCATGGAACTGCTTGAGGGTGATACGCTCGAAGGCGTGATGGAGGGACTTCCGGATGATCCCCCGCGGGCGTTGGAGTTAATGATAAAGGTCATGGAGGCGATGTCTCATGTCGGTGAACGCGGACTGGTGCACTCTGATCTGAAGCCGGCCAATGTCATCTTGCAGGCAGATCAGATCAAGATTATTGACTTTGGCGTTGCAGCCGGAGCCACTTCACTGACAGCCGAAGATATCAAGGAAATCAAAGGCACGCTCAGCTATCTCTCACCCGAGCAGGCCGATGGCCAGCCGCTGGATATTCGCTCTGATATATTCTCGGCCGGTGTGCTGCTCTAGGAATCACTAACCGGCAGGCGGCCGTTTGATTCCGGCTATGATATGGCCACGCTTTATTCAATCATGTATGAGGAGCCAACGCCTCCTTCGCGAATAAATTCCAAGCTGGGAGCGATTGTTGATCGGGTGGTGATGGGCGCGCTGGCCAAAGACCCGGCCGAGCGCTTTCCGGATTTCCCCGCGTTTTGCCAGGCGCTTGAAGCGCTGCGAGGCGACCAGACGGTCTATGAGCACGCG